>JAIRQU010000127.1 GCA_031256305.1 Burkholderiaceae bacterium | reverse complement strand
GGCGGCGCTGGCGGCGCTGTTGCTCACCGGCAGCGCGCTGGCCGAGGACAGCCGCGCCGGCTGGACATACACCGCCGGTCTGGCGCAAGCGGCCTTGACCAGCGCCGGGCTGCTGGCGCTGGGCTGGCTGGCCAGCCATTTGGCCGCCCGGCTGGCGCGCGAGGAGGAGCAGGCGCGCCGCAGTTGGAACGAGGCGCGCATTCAGGCGCTGGTCAACAGCATGGTGATTGAATCGCTGCCCGATGGCATTCTGGTGGTCGATCCGCGGCATACCGTGCATGTGGCCAACCCGGCGGCCTATCAGATGCTTGGCGCGGCGCAGAGCGTCACCCCGGGCATCTTCAATCTGGACAACGAACCGGCCTGGCGCGCGTTGGCCGGACTGGCCGACTTGACTTTTGCCTGCGGCGCGCGCGGAGCGACCGAACTTACGCTGGCCCTGCCTGAACGGCGCAAGAGCCATCTGCGCGTGCGCACCGAATGCACGCCCGCGGTGGGCGCGGATCAGCGCAGCCTGTGCGTGATGTTTCTGCAAGACACGCGCGAGCTGCAAGCGCAATTGCGCACCGAAAAGCTGGCCGCCATGGGCCGCATGTCGGCGGCCGTGGCGCACGAAATCCGCAATCCATTGGCGGCCATCGCGCAGGCCAATGCACTGCTGGCCGAGGACTGGACCAGCCCCGCCGCGCAGCGGCTGACCGATATCGTGCGCCAGAATGCCGAGCGGCTGGGCCACATCGTTGACGACATTCTGGACGTGGCGCGGGTGCGCCGCGAGCGCGCGCCCGGAGAAATGCCCGGCGCCGCGCTGGACGGCCTGACGCTGGAGACCTGCGAGGACTGGTCGCTCCAGCGCGCCGCTGGAGCGCGCCTGACCGTAACCCGGCGCGCACTGGGCGTGCAAGCGCAGTTCTCGCCCGATCATCTGCGGCGCGTGCTGGTCAATCTGCTGGACAACGCGGCGCGTCACGCTTCTCCGCGTCCCGGCGCGATCCAGGTTGAAACGCGCGCGGGCGACGGCCCCCCGTTGCTGCGCGTGTGGAGCGATGGCGCGCCGCTGGAGCCGAGCGTGCAGCGGCATCTGTTCGAGCCATTCTTCTCGTCGGAGAGCCGTTCCAGCGGCTTGGGCCTGTATATCTGCCGGGAACTGTGCGAGCGCCACGGCGCGGCCATCGCCTACGAGCGCACGTCCCGCGCGCGCGACGGCGAGACGGTCGAAGGCAACGAGTTCCGCATCTCTTTCCGCCGCGCGCTGGCTGGCATGAGCGGCAACGTCGAGCTGTTCGACGACGGCGCGGTCAGCGCGCAAAATCGCAAATCAGCATGACCCGCGACGCATCTTCAAGCACATCGCCGGCGCCCATTCTGGTGGTGGACGACGAACCCGATCTGCGCACGCTCTACGAGCTGACGCTGCTGCGCGAGGGATACGCTGTCAGCACCGCCGGTTCGCTGTCGGAAGCGCGCGCGCTGCTGGGGCGGCAGCGCTTTGCCGTGCTCATCACCGACATGCGCCTGCCCGACGGGCTGGGACTGGAATTGCTGCGCGAACTGGCCCAGGCCCGACGCATCGAGCGCAGTATCGTCATCACCGCCTATGGCTCGGCGGAAAACGCGGTCGAGGCGCTCAAGCAAGGCGCGTTCGATTACTTGACCAAGCCGGTCGATTTGAAGCAGTTCCGCGCCGTGGTGCGCAACGCGGTGCAGGCCGCGCCCGGCGCCGCCCTGAACGTGGCGGCCGCCATTGTTGCCCCTGCCGCGCCCCAACCCGCGCCCCCGGATGTGCAGGCGACGGCGCGGGACGCCGCCGATCTTTCCAGCGCCGGTCGCGCCCTGGCGCGGCTGGTGGGGGATTCGCCGGTCATGCGGGCGGTCAAGACGCTCATCGTCAAGGTCGCGCCCAGCATGGCCCCGGTGCTGGTGCGCGGCGAAAGCGGCACCGGCAAGGAACTGGTGGCGCGCGCCATCCACGATTGCAGCCACCGCGCGGGCGCTCCGTTCGTGCCGGTCAACTGCGGCGCGATTCCTGAGAATTTGCTGGAGGCCGAATTCTTCGGCGTGCGCAAGGGCGCTTACACCGGCGCGGTGCAAGACCGGGAAGGCTTCTTTCAGACCGCGCGCGGCGGCACGCTGTTCCTCGACGAAATCGGCGACCTGCCGCTGGCCATGCAGGCCAAGCTGCTGCGCGCGATTCAGGAGCGGCGCATCCGCCCCCTGGGCGAACCGCAGGAAGAAGCGGTGGACGTGCGTTTCGTCAGCGCCACCCACAAGGACCTGGCCGCCGAGGTGCAGGCCGGGCGCTTCCGGCAAGACCTGTACTACCGCCTGAACGTGATCGAAATCGTGGTACCGCCCTTACGCGAGCGGCGCGCCGACCTGCCCTTGCTGGCGCGCGCGTTGCTGGCGCGCATCACGGGCCAGACAGGGCTGCCCGCGCCCAGGCTGCCATCGTGCTTGCTGGCCAGACTGCAAGCCGAGCCGCTGCCGGGCAACGTGCGCGAGCTGGAAAACATCCTGCATCGCGCTGTGGCGTTGGGTGAAATCAGCGGCCTGGGTGATTTATCGGACACGGCCCATGATCGGGCCGAATCCGGCTTCGAGCCGACCCATCCCGCGCCCTTGCCGGACGAACCGGACGCGCGCGGCGCGCCGATAAACCCGGCCCGCCTGCCGCACGACCTGCAAACGTGGATCGACGAGCAGGAGCGGCGCGTGCTGGTGCGGGCGCTGGAGCAAACGGGTTTCAACCGCACCGCCGCCGCCGCGCGGCTGGGCCTGAACCTGCGGCAGATTCGCTACCGCATGGCGCGCTTGGGCATCACCGCGCCGGGCAGCGGCGCGGACGAGCGCGCCGACGCCGAGGATCATGACGACGGCGGGGCATAAGCCCGCGCGCGGTGATCGCGGCGATCTTTGGCGCGGCGGCTGGTACCGCCCGGCCCAGCGCCAGCCTTCCCCCAACTTTGGCCCGCGCCCGGCGGGCGCCGACATCAGCCTGATCGTGCTGCATTCGATCAGCCTGCCGCCGGGCGTTTACGGCGGCGTGGCGGTGCTCGATCTGTTTGGCAACCGGCTCGACTGGGACGCGCATCCGTATTTCCAGACCTTGCGCGGGCTGCAAGTCTCGGCGCATTTCTTCATCCGGCGCGGCGGCCAGATCATTCAGTGCGTCAGCGGCGACGAGCGCGCCTGGCACGCCGGCGCATCGTGCTGGCGCGGACGCGCCAACTGCAATGACTATGCCATTGGCATCGAACTCGAAGGGCTGGAAGGCCAGCCCTTCGCAGCCCCGCAATACGCGGCCCTGGCGCGCCTGACGGCTGATCTGGCGCGCCATTACCCCATTGCCGCCATCGCCGGACACGAGCACGTCGCGCCGGGCCGCAAGCGCGATCCCGGTGCGGGATTCGATTGGGCGCGCTTGCAGCGTCAACTGATGGCGCGGCTCGACCGCCCGCTCGACTGGCCGCGGATGGCGGCTTGAGGCATGGCCCGCGCGGCACGCAAACTATTCGCTTGGCGCGCATGACGGCAACGCGCGCCGCGCCCGCATGGCCCATGCGGTTGCGCGCGATCAGCAAGGTTCCCCCGCGTAGGCCATGCCCACAGGCCGCGCAACGCGCGCCATGCCTTCAACACAGCCGCGCAAAAATTTTTTGCTTGGTTGCAACAGCTTTGAGCGGCGCAAGCTCGCCAATGCTTTGCAACTGACGGGCTTGCTCCCATAATTGGAGCACTTGCCCATCATGCCGATGTTCAACCAGATCGAAAACATCATGACGCCCAGGTTGCCGGCGCAGTTGCGCGGGCAGCCCGTTGGCGCATCGGCTTGTCAAACACGTCCAGCCGTGCGGCGCGCCAGCGCCAGCGAAATGGGAGCGTTGCGTGAGCGCGCTAGGGCACTATTGACGATGGGCCTGACCAGCGATCATCCAGTCGTTGATCGCGCCTCCAACCTTAAATCCGCAGCTTGCCTTTTTTCGCGCCGCCCTCCGGCGCGCCGGGCGCAGGCTGCCGTTCGTATTCATGGCGGGAGCTTCACGGCCCGTTGCCATGAATCGCCGCCGCGCAGTGCAAACGGTTGCGCGGCGACGTTTTCTTCCCGTTGTTGATATCAACTCGATCTAGGAGAAAGTCATGGCAACTGCAAAGAAACCCGCCGCCCCAAAAGCGGCCGTCAAGAAAGCTCCAGCCAAGAAGGTTCCGGCCAAAAAAGTCGTGGCCAAGAAAGCTGTAGCCAAGAAGGCTCCGGCCAAAAAGGTCGTGGCCAAGAAAGCCGTAGCCAAGAAAGCCCCGGCCAAAAAGCCTGCCCCTGCGACCACACTCGCGCCGCAAGCGGCATGGCCTTTCCCGCAGGCCGGTCAACCCTGACCGGTTCAGCCTTTCCGGCCCGCCAGGCCCGCACCTGAAAAGGCGCGGGCCTTTTTGTTGATGCGGCGCCTTGAGCCGTCAGACTTCTGCTGCGTCAGGCGCGGGGTGATGAGAGCCGGGCAAAGCTGCCGGGCGGCGGACTTGTTTCAGCGTTGCATTACCCAACTTGCGGCGCCAGCGTGTAGTTCTGCGGCCCGCGCGTGGCCACCTTGAGCGCGCCGAGGCGGTTGCCCAGCGCCGCGCAGCGTTCCAGCGGCCAGCCTTGCTCCAGGCCGTAAAGCAGCGCGCCGCGCCAGGCGTCGCCGCACCCGGTGGGGTCAACCACCGCCGTGGGCGTGGCGGCGGGCACGTGGGTCTGGGCGCCGGCCTGCCACACGTCGCACCCCGGGCCGCCCAGCGTTACGATCAGGCCCCGCACGCGCCGGGAGATGTCGGCCAGCGTTTGTCCCATGCGCTCGCACAACATGCGGCCTTCATAGTCGTTAACGGCCACCCAGTCCGCCAGTTCGACGAAATGCGCCAACTCCGCGCCATCGAACATCGGCAGACCCTGACCGGGGTCGAACACGAACGCAATGCCCGCGCGCGCGAATTGCTCGGCGCGCTGGCACATGGCTTCGCGCCCGTCGGGCGAAATGATGGCCAGGCGCGCGTCCAGGGCATCGGGCAAGGGCAGCGGCAGCGCGTTTTCGTGCGCGCGCGCCATCGCGCCGGGGTGAAACGCGGTGATCTGGTTGTTGTCCTGGTCGGTCATGATCATCGCCTGCGCGGTGTAGGCGTCGGGCAGCGTCTTGATGAAACCGGTGCCGATGCCCAGTTGGCGCAGCCGTTCCAGATATTCCGCCCCGTCGCTGCCCAGCGTGGCCACCGGCAGCGGCTGGCCGCCCAGTTGCCGCATGGCGTAAGCGATGTTGCCCGCGCATCCGCCCCAGTCGCGCCGCAGCGTGGGCACCAGGAACGAGACGTTGAGAATATGCAGTTGTTCGGGCAGGATCTGCGCGGCAAAGCGCCCCTCGAAGCCCATGATGGTGTCGAACGCGAGCGAGCCGCAAATGAGTGTTGTCATGAATCGTCGATCATTTAAGGATAAAAGGCTGACAGCAAATAATTGTTGACAGCTTGAGGATTGGCCTCGCGCCCCACCGTCAGCTGGGCGGTGCCATTGAATTCGCCGTGCGCGGCCAGTTGCAGCGGCGCGCCCCAATCGGCGGGACTGAGCACGCGCCGCGCCAGCGGCTGATTCAGCGCGTCGGTCAACGCCAGTTCCAGCGCTGGCATGGCCACGGGCGCCGCGCCATTGTTGCGCAGCGTGACCGCAAAGCGAAAAGCATCGGAACCCGTGCGCGCGAGGGCGGAACTGTCGATAACCACCGCGTCCAGATGCCGCCACGGCGTGATCTGGCACCGCGCCGGGCGGCACAGCGCCTGTAACAGCGGCCTGACGCCCGGATGCTGCGCCACCAGCGAGTCGCGCAGGCCAACGGCCACTTGCACCGCCAGCGTCAAGACCAGTATGCCGGCGGCAACCCACAATCCGGCGCGCATCCGCGGCAGCTCCCAAAACGCGCGCCGCCGCGCCTGCTCGACAAACGAGGGCACGGCGGGTTCGGTTTGAATGCGCGGAGCTGGCCAAGGCTCTGACTGGGGCGGCGGCGCGGCGGGCAGCGGCAGCGGACGCCCGATTTCACTGAGCACAAAGTCAATCATCGGGCGGGAAAGCGGCTCTTGCCCGGCCTGTTCGTTGCGCCGCGCCTCACGCTCGGCGCGCGGGTCTTTGGTGCGCGCCGCGGCCCGTTGCGGTTCACGCGGCCTGCCCTCGTACCCGCGCTTGCGCTCATGCGCCGGTTCCCGTTCCGGGGCAGCGGCGCGGCGGCGCGTCTCGCGCCCGGCATCACGCGGCGGCGCGGTACGCGGCAAACCGCTGCGCCCGCCATCGCGCGGGTTCAAACCCAGCACATCGCCGTTGTGCAGGCCGGCATCGGTCTGCTCAAGCTCACGCTTGCGCCTTTCCGTATCTCCACGCAGCCGCGCTAGTGTTTCGAGTAATTGAGCATGCCG
>JAIRQU010000106.1 GCA_031256305.1 Burkholderiaceae bacterium | reverse complement strand
ATGGAGGCCCACCGTCCACACGTCCAGGCCGCGCGCCTGCGTTTGCCGAACCAGTTCCGCGCCGCGCGGGTCGTCGATGTTGATGACCGCCGCTTGCAGGCCGGGCCAGTCGAACAGCGCGCGCTTGGCCTGCCAGTATGCGGCCATGCCGCCGTGGTAATCAAGATGATCCTGCGTCAAATTGGTAAAGGCCGCAACCCGGATCGCCGTGCCGTCGAGCCGATGCTCGGCCAGTCCGATGGACGAGGCTTCCAGCGCGCAACTGTGCGCGCCCGCGTCGGCGAAAGCACGCAAGGCCGCTTGCAGCCGCACCGGGTCGGGCGTGGTCAGGCCCGAAGATTCGAGCGCGGGCAGCAACCCGATGCCCAGCGTGCCGATCAGACCACACGGCAACAGATTGGCTTGCTGCGTTTTCGATAGCGCATGAGCCAGCCACCAGGCGCTCGACGTTTTGCCGTTGGTACCGGTCATGGCGGCCACGGCCAGTTGCCGCGAAGGCTGCCCGAACCACGCCGCCGCAATCGGGCCGCTGTCGCGCTTGAGATGCGGGTAAACCGCGATGCGCGGATCGCCGCCGAATCCGAACGCCGCCGCGCCATCGGCTTCCACCAGGCACGCCGCCGCGCCTTGCGCTAGCGCGGCGCGCGCAAACTGTCGCCCATCTACCGCCGCGCCCGGCCAGGCGATAAAGCCATCACCCGCGCCCGCGCGCCGGCTGTCGGCGGTGAGCGTGCCCGCCACGCGCCCGGCCAGCCACGCGGCGGCCTGTTGCGGCGTTGTGAGCAGCGTGGCGGCCATCTCGAAATTACTCCACATTGGCGTCATCGACAATCTGCGGCTTAACCGTCATGTCCGGCGGTACGCCCAGCACGCGCAGCGTCTGTTGCACCACGTCGCTGAACACGGGCGCGGCCACCAGGCCGCCGAAATACTGGCCGTCGCTCGGCTCGTCGATCATCACGCCCACGGCAATGCGCGTGCCGTCGATGGGCGCGATGCCGGTGAACCATGCGCGGTATTTGTTGTTGGCATAACCACGGCCCACCTGCTTGTGCGCGGTGCCGGTCTTGCCGCCCACCGTATAGCCCGCGGTTTGCGCGCGCGTGGCCGTGCCGCCTGGCTCCACCACCATGTGCAGCATGGTGCGGATTTGGGCGGCGGTCTGGGGCGAGAACACGCGCGCGCCTTGCACCGACGCGCTGCTGGCGTTTTTGAGTAGCGTGGCACGAATCACCTGGCCGTCGTGCGCGAAGGCGGTATAGGAATGCACCATCTGGAACAGCGACGCCGACAGCCCGTAGCCGTAGGCCATGGTGGCCTGTTCCACGGGCCGCCAATGCTTCCAGGGCCGCACAAAGCCGGTGGCCGCGCCGGGAAAATCCAAGTCGGGCCGCCTGCCGTAACCCAGCAGGTTATAGACGTTCCCCAGTTCCTGGGGCTTGAGGCGCTGCGCGATTTTCAGCGCGCCAATGTTGCTGGACTTCTGGATCACGCCCTGCACCGTCAGCACGCCGTAGTCGGCGTCGTCATGAATGGTAAAGCCCCCGATCTGGTAGCGCCCCGGCCGGGTATCGATCTTGGTCAGCGGCGTCACGCGCCCCAGCTCCAGCGCCGTGCCGACGGTGATCGGCTTCATGGTCGAACCCGGCTCGAAGGTGTCGGTCAGCGCGATGTTGCGCAACTGCGCGCCGCTCAGATCCTTGCGGTTGTTGGGATCGTAGCTGGGGTAATTGGCCATCGCCAGCACCTCGCCAGTGCGGGTATCGATGACCACCACGCTGCCGGACTTGGCCTTGTGCGTGACCACCGCGTCGCGCACCTTTTGATACGCGAAGAACTGGATCTTGCTGTCAATTGACAGATACAAGTCCGGCCCATCGACCGGCGGCACCTCGTCGCCCACCACGTCAACCACGTGACCAAACCGGTCCTTGATGACGTGGCGCGAGCCGTCCTTGCCCGACAGTTGCTGGTCGAAAGCCAGCTCCGCGCCCTCTTGCCCGCGCCCGTCCACGCCGGTAAAGCCCACCACTTGCGCAACCGCTTCGCCTTCGGGGTATTCGCGCTTGTATTCCTTGCGCTGGTAGATGCCGGGAATCTTGAGCGCCGCGATCTGCGCGGCCACCGGCTCATCAACCTGGCGCTTGATCCAGACAAAACTCTTTTCCTCGTGACTGTCCAACGCCTGCTTGAGTTGCGCCAGCGGCATGTCCAGCAGCCGGGCCAATTGCACAAGCTGCGTGGGCGTCGCGCCGGCGGTCACGTCATCGGGAATGGCCCAGATGCTCGGCGCGACCACGCTGGAAGCCAGCAGCAGGCCATTGCGGTCGTAGATGCGCCCGCGGCTGGCGGGCAGCGTCAGCGTGCGCTCGAAGCGCACCTGGCCCTGCTTCTGGAAGAAGCTGTTGTCGAGCACCTGCACATAAACCGCGCGCGCGGTCAACCCCAGAAACGCCAGCGCCAGCCCGGCCACGATGAACTTGCTGCGCCACACCGGCGTCTTGGACGTGAGCAGCGGGCTGGGCACAAAGCGCGCGCGCGAGGTCTGCCGGCGGCTCATGGCGCACCCCCGGCGGCAGAAGCCGCCTGGCGCGCGCCACTGGCCGCGCTGACTTGGGGGCTGGCCGGCAGCGTCACGTAATCGGTAATGGCTGGCGTAATGGGGCGCATGGCCAGCTTGTTGTGCGCGATCTGCTCCACGCGCAGCGAGGTGGCGGCGGCGCGCTTTTCCACTTCCAGCCGCTCATGGTCGGCATCAAGCTGCTGCGCATCGCGCGTGGCGTGGTCCAGCGCGGTGTACAACTGGCGCGACTGGTACTGCACCCGCACCACATACAGCGCCGAGACCACCACGGCCACCAGCAGCAGAATCGCCAGACGCGCCATCATGATGTCCGCGTTCCCTTGCCCGGCGCGCGGACGGTTGGGCTTAGGCTGCGCAGCCCGGCGGCGCTGGCGGGCGCGCTGGTGCGTTCGGCCACGCGCAGGATGGCGCTGCGCGCGCGCGGGTTGGCCGCGATTTCAGCCTCGCCCGGCTTGATGCGCGCCAGCGCCCGCAGCAGCGCCGGGGGCGGCTCCACGAACGGCGCGCGGCGATCCACCTGCGCGCGCGCATGGCCAGCGATGAAGCGCTTGACGCGCCGGTCTTCCAGCGAATGAAAGCTGATGACGGCCAGACGTGCGGCGGGCGCGAGCACGGTCAAACTCCCTTGCAGCGCCGCGTCGAGTTCCTCAAGCTCGGCGTTGATGAAAATCCGAATAGCCTGGAAAGTGCGTGTGGCGGGATGCTGGCCTGGTTCGCGGGTCTTGACCGCACGAGCCACCAGCTCGGCCAATTCGCGCGTGCGCGTGATGGGTCCTCGCGCGCGCCGGTGCGCGACAAGCGCCTTTGCAATGGCGCGAGCAAACCGTTCTTCGCCGTCATTACGAATCACCTCCGCGATCTGTTGTTCGCTGGCCGCGGCCAGCCAGTTGGCCGCGCTGATGCCGCGCGCCGGATCCATGCGCATGTCCAGCGGCCCGCCGGCGCGAACCGAAAAACCGCGCGCCGGGCCGTCGACCTGCGGGGAACTCACGCCCAAACCCAGCAGCCCCCCCGTCAGTC
>JAIRQU010000046.1 GCA_031256305.1 Burkholderiaceae bacterium | reverse complement strand
TGGTCGAGCACAGCAGCAGGTTAAAGCGCTGCGCCACGAAGTCGCGCATCACGCGCTCCAGTTCGCGTTCGGGCATCTGGCCGTGGGCGACGGCGATGCGCGCCTCAGGCAGGATTTCGGCCAGCTTGGCGCGGCGGTTTTCGATGGTCTCGACCTCGTTGTGCAGAAAGTACGCCTGCCCACCGCGCTTGAGTTCGCGCAGCACGGCTTCGCGGATCACGCCGTTGCCTTCGCTGCGCACAAAGGTTTTGATGGCCAGTCGCCGCTGCGGCGCGGTAGCGATCACGCTCAGGTCGCGCAAGCCCTCCAGCGCCATGCCCAGCGTGCGTGGAATGGGCGTGGCCGTGAGCGTAAGCACATCGACTTCGGCGCGCAGGGCCTTGATGGTTTCCTTGTGGCGCACGCCGAAGCGGTGCTCCTCGTCGATGACCAGCAGCCCCAAATTCTTGAACCGGATCGACGGCGAGAGCAGCTTGTGCGTGCCGACCACGATGTCGATGCTGCCTTCGGCCAAGCCCTTGGACGCGGCGGCGATTTCCTTGGCGGAGCGGAAGCGGCTCATTTCCGCCACCCTGACCGGCCACTTGGCAAAGCGGTCGCACAGCGTCTGGTAGTGCTGTTCGGCCAGCAGCGTGGTCGGTGCCAGCAGCGCCACCTGCTTGCCGCCCAGCACCGCGACAAAAGCCGCGCGCAGCGCCACCTCGGTCTTGCCAAAGCCCACGTCGCCGCACACCAGGCGGTCCATCGGGCGCGGCGAAATCATGTCCTGAATCACGGCGTGGATCGCAGCCTGCTGGTCGGCGGTTTCCTCAAAGCCGAAGTCGTTGGCAAAGACCTCGTATTCCTGCGGCAGAAAGCGGAACGCGAACCCTTCGCGCGCGGCGCGCCGGGCGTGGATGTTGAGCAGTTCGGCGGCGGTGTCGCGTACCTGCTCGGCGGCCTTGCGCCTGGCCTTGTCCCACTGGCCTGATCCGAGTTTGTGCAGCGGCGCTTCGTCGGCGTTGACGCCGGTGTAACGGCTAATCGGGTGCAGTTGTGCCCCCGGCACGTACAGCGCTGCTTCGCCCGCGTATTCCAGATGCAGAAATTCCTGTTGCGCCGCGCTGCCGTCCGGGCCGGGTGCGCCGCCGAGGTCGAGTTTGATGAGTCCGCGGTAGCGCCCGATGCCGTGCTGCGCATGCACCACCGGGTCGCCGGGGCGCAGTTCGGCCAGGTCCTTGATGAGCGATTCCACGTCGCTTGTTTGCGCCTGACGGCGGCGGCGATGCGCGCCCGGCGCGGTGGCGAACAGTTCGGTTTCGGTAACGAAGTCGATGCCGCCCTCGACCCAGGCAAAGCCCGCGGCCAGCGCGCCGATGGCGATGCCCAGACGCTCGCCTGCGCTGGCTTGGAACTGGGACAGCGACTCGAACGCCGGCGGGTTCAGGCCCGATGCGCGCAGAAAGTCCAGCAAGCTGGCGCGCCGCCCCTCGCTTTCGGCCAGGATCAGCGTGCGGCGCGGCGAGGCGGCTACATGCGCTTGCAGCTTGGCCAAGGGCGCGTCGGTGCCGCGCTGCGCGGTCAGGTCGGGCAGCTTTTGGATAAAGGGGTTATCCGCCGCGTCTTCCGCGTCCGCTTGACCGGAACGCAACGCCAATTGCGGATGCGCCTTGGCGGCGACGTAGAAATCCTCGGCGGACAAAAACAGCGCATCGGGCGGCAGCACCGGCCATTCCGGGTCGCCCTGCGCCAGGCGGTAGCGCTCGCGCGTGTCCTGCGCGAAGCGGGTAAAGGCCATTTCCAGATCGCCGTGCAGCGCCAGCGTGGCACTCTGACCATGCGGGCCGTCTTGCAGATAGTCGAGCACCGTGGCTGTCTGGTCGAAGAACAACGGCAGGTAATACTCGATGCCCGCGGCGGCCACGCCCGCGGCCATGTCGCGGTACAAACGGCTCTTGGTCGGGTCGCCTTCCATGCACTCGCGCCAGCGCTGGCGAAAGCGCGTGCGCGCCGCCTCGTCGGTGGGGAACTCGCGCCCTGGCAGCAGGCGTACTTCCGGCACCGGATGCAGGCTGCGCTGCGTGTCGGGGGCAAAGCAGCGGATAGAGTCGATCTCGTCGTCGAACAGATCGATGCGGTAGGGCATGGGGCTGCCCATCGGGTACAGGTCGATCAGCCCGCCGCGCACCGCGTATTCGCCGGGGCTGACCACCTGCGAAACGTGGGCGTAACCGGCCAGCGTCAACTGGCTGCGCAACGCCGCCTCGTCCTGCTTTTGCCCCTGTTTGAAGTGGAAGGTATGTCCCGCCAGAAACGATGGCGGCGCCAGCCGGTACAGCGCCGTGGTGGCCGGTATCAACACCACATCGGCCTGCCCTTGCCGGATCGCCCACAGCGTCGCCAGCCGTTCGCTAATCAAATCCTGGTGCGGCGAAAAGCGGTCGTAGGGTAGCGTCTCCCAATCCGGGAAGCGCGCCACGCGCAAGTCCGGCGCAAAAAAAGGGATCTCGCCGGCCAGCCGCGCCGCATCGGCCGCGTCGGCGCATACCACCGCGGTCAGGCGCTGCTCGGCCTTGTCGCGTTCGGCCAACCGCGCCAGCAACAGCGCGTCGCCCGACCCTGGCGGACGCTGCAAGGCGGAGCGTTTACCGGAGGTCAAGGCGGGCAATTGCATGAGGCGGGTTCGGATCGGAAACAACAAAACCCCCGATCAAGGCTGGGCGGGGGAAAATAAAATTTTAAGAGC
>JAIRQU010000025.1 GCA_031256305.1 Burkholderiaceae bacterium | reverse complement strand
GGCGGCGGCGGCGGTCGCGGCATGCGTGTCGTACGTACCGAGGCTGCCTTGGTGAATGCGGCCACCATGACGCGCGCCGAGGCCCAGGCTGCCTTTGGCAATTCCACGGTGTATGCCGAGAAATTCCTGGAAAATCCGCGGCACATCGAAATCCAGGTAATTGCCGACAATTACAAGAATGCCGTCTGGCTATCGGAACGCGACTGTTCGATGCAGCGTCGCCACCAGAAGGTGATCGAGGAAGCGCCCTCGCCCTTCATCAGCGATGCCACGCGCAAGGCGATGGGCGAGCAGGCCGTGGCGCTGGCCAAGGCGGTCAAGTACCAGAGCGCGGGCACGGTGGAGTTCGTGGTCGGCAAGGATCAGAGTTTTTACTTTCTGGAGATGAACACACGCTTGCAGGTGGAACATCCGGTCACAGAATCCATCACCGGGCTGGATCTGGTCGAGCTGATGCTGCGCGTGGCCGCCGGCGAGAAGCTGCCGCTGACGCAGGCCGATGTCAGGCGCGAGGGCTGGGCGATTGAATGCCGCATCAACGCCGAGGATCCGTTCCGCAACTTTCTGCCCTCCACCGGCCGCCTGGTGCGCTTTGCGCCGCCGCGCGAGACCATGTTCGCCAGCGACACCGGCCATCTGTACGGCGTGCGCGTGGACACGGGCGTTTATGAAGGCGGCGAAATCCCGATGTACTACGACTCGATGATCGCCAAGCTCATCGTGCATGGACGCGACCGCAACGAGGCTATCGCCAAGATGCGCGAGGCGCTCAACGACTTCGTGATCCGCGGCATCAGCAGCAACATTCCGTTCCAGTCTGCGCTGCTGGCCCATCCCAAATTTGTCGCGGGCGATTTCAACACCGGCTTCATCGCCGAGAACTACGCGCACGGCTTTCACGCCGCGGACGTGCAGCACGCCGACCCGGACTTTCTTTTGGCGCTGGCCGCCTATATGTACCGGCGCTCGCGCGTGCGGGCGTTGGGCGTCAGTGGACAGCTCGAAGGCCGTCCTGTCCAGGCAGGCGACAACTTCGTGGTCGTCACGCAGGACGCGCAAGGCCGGCAGACCCATACGCCCGCCGCGGTCAGCGATTGGAACGACGCCGCGCAATCGGGGGTTATCACCATCGGGCAACGCGGCTACCGCATTCGCAGCGCCTCGCCGCTGGGCGGCATCCGCATCGAAGGCGATGTCAACGGCAAGCCTTTCACCGCGCAAGTCGAGCGCGGCACGGGCAAGAGTCCGTTGGCTTACCGCGTCGCCCATGACGGGCGGCAGATCGACGCGATGGTGCTCCCCCCGCTGGGCGCGCAAATGCTCAAGCTCATGCCCTACAAGGCGCCGCCGGATATGAGCAAATTCCTGCTCTCGCCCATGCCGGGCCTACTGGTCGATGTCGCCGTCAAGGAAGGCCAGAGCGTGCAGGCGGGCGAGCGGCTGGCCGTAATCGAGGCGATGAAAATGGAGAACGTACTGTTCGCCGTACAAGACGGCGTAGTTGGCAAAATTGCCGTCGCCAAGGGCGAATCGCTGGCGGTCGATCAGGTCATCATGGAGTTCGCGTGAGCATGGAAAATCGCCCTTTCAAAGTGCTGGGCGTCCAGCAAATCGCCATCGGCGGCCCCGACAAGCGGCGTATGCAGCGGCTATGGGTGGACATGCTCGGCCTGACAGTCATGGGCAGCTTCCAGAGCGCCAGCGAAAACGTCGATGAGGACATTTGCGCCATGGGCCGGGGCGCGCATAAGGTCGAGGTGGATTTGATGCAGCCGCTGGACCCGGACAAGAAGCCCGCCGTCCACATCCCGCCGCTCAACCACGTCGGCCTGTGGATTGACGACCTGTCCAAAACCGTCAAATGGCTCGCTGCCCACGGCGTGCGCTTTACGCCCGGCGGCATCCGCAAGGGCGCGGCGGGTTACGACGTCTGCTTTTTGCACCCCAAGGCCAACGACCAGTTCCCCATCGCGGGTGAAGGCGTGCTGATCGAACTGGTGCAGGCCCCGCCGGAAGTCATCGCGGCACTGGGTTGAATTTTCAGGAAAACGCCTGTAACCCTGTCTGTGCGCGGCCCAGGAATATCGCGCGCCTTGCCGCCACTGTTGCACTTGATTCAAACCGTATTGCCTCCCCATGCTTCCCCAATCGCACGCATCCGCAACGCAAACCCTCGTCCTGGCCGGCGGATGCTTCTGGTGCATCGAGGCTGTATTCAAGCAAGTGCGCGGCGTGCTGAATGTGGAGTCGGGCTACAGCAATGGCCAAGCCGCGCGGCCCACGTATGAGGAGGTCTGCACGGGCCGCACCGGCTGCGCCGAAGTGGTCAAACTCACATACGATCCGGAGCGCATTGGCGCGCGGCAATTGCTGGAGATTTTTTTCGCCGTGCATGACCCGACGCAACTCGACCGCCAGGGCGTTGACGTAGGCACGCAGTACCGCAGCGGCATCTACACCACCACGCCCGAACAGCGCGAGGCAGCGCTGCAACTGATCCGCGAGCTACAAACCGAGCACGCTTTTGACGCGCCCATCGTCACTGAAACCATGCCGCTCATCCACTATTGGTCTGCCGAGCGCCATCACCAGGACTTTTTCAAGCGGCATCCCGCGCAGGGCTATTGCCTGATGTTCGCCGCGCCCAAAGTAGCCAAATTCCGGCGCACGTTCGCGCAGTTCGCAAAAGCCTGAAACGCTGGCTCCAAGGCGGGGCATAGCGCCACTTGCACCGTGTATTCAGGCATGCGGATTTCCCAAAACGCCAAAGTGTGCTGGCGTTGGCGGATGACGCCACCGAATTTTTCAACCCCACGCCCATGCTCTGTTGGAATCGTGCGACATATATGGCGCGCATACACTGCCCCTCTG
>JAIRQU010000017.1 GCA_031256305.1 Burkholderiaceae bacterium | reverse complement strand
CGGCGTATCGCGCCCGGCGTTCCAACGCGCTCAAGAAACTGGTCAATCATCTGCCGCTGCCGCGCGGCGTTTATCTGTGGGGCGGCGTGGGGCGCGGCAAGAGTTTTTTGATGGATTGTTTTTACCAAGCCGTGCCCATCCGCCGTAAGACGCGCCTGCACTTTCACGAATTCATGCACGAGGTGCAGCGCGAATTGACCCGGCTGCAAGGCACCGTCAACCCGCTCGACGAGCTGGGGCGGCGCATGGCGCGGCGCTTCAAGCTGCTGTGCTTTGACGAATTTCATGTGGCCGACATTACCGACGCCATGATTTTGCACCGGCTGCTGGCGGCGCTGCAGAACAACGGCGTGGGGTTCGTCACTACCAGCAACTTCAGGCCCGACGATTTGTACCCCGGCGGCCTGCACCGCGACCGCATCCTGCCGGCTATCGCGTTGCTCAAGGAGCGGCTGGAAGTCGTCAATGTCGATAACGGCGTGGACTACCGCCGCTGCACGCTCGAACAGGTGCATACCTATTTGACCCCGCTGGGGCCGCAGACCGGGGCGGCGATGCAGGATATTTTCGAGCGCCTGGCGCCGTGCGCCGATGAAGGCCCGCGGCTGACCATCGAGGCGCGCCAGGTGCGCGCGCTGCGGCGCGCCGGTGGCGTGGCGTGGTTCGATTTCAAGACGCTGTGCGAAGGGATGCGCTCGCAAAACGACTATCTGGAAATCGCCGCGCGCTTTCACACCGTGCTGCTGTCGGGCGTGCCGCAAATGGCCGCGCGCGACGCCTCGGCGGCGCGCCGTTTTACCCTGCTGGTGGACGTGTTCTACGATCGGCATGTCAAACTCATCCTTTCGGCCGCCGCGCCGCCCGATCAGCTTTACCGGCAAGGGCCGCTGGCGCACGAGTTTCCGCGCACGGTCAGCCGTTTGATTGAAATGCAGTCGGCGCAATATCTGGCGCTGGAACATCGCACGGTTGATACCCGCTTGACCTGAGCCTTGAGAGAACATGAACCGAGTTACCCTATCGCTGCCGATTGCACTGGCATTGGCCTTGCCGCTAACGGCGCTGGCGCAGACCAGCGCCGATGCCGATACCGCCGCCAGCGCGGCATCCGATGCGGCCAGCGCCGCCAGCGCTCCCGATGCCGCGGCCAGCGATAGCGCCGCCGCCGCCAAGGCTTTTGAGCAATGGGACAGCGCCGAGCGGCAGCGCATCGCCGATGGGCGCGCCGCCGCCAATGCCCGTTATGAACAAGACCGGCGCGACTGCTGGCAGCGCTTTGCCGTCAACGATTGCCTGAACGCGGCGCGCGACCGCCGCCGCGCCACGCAGGACGCGCTGCGGCATGACGAGCTGATACTCAATGCCCAGGAACGTCAGCGCCGCACCGCCGCGCGGCTTGATGAAATTGCGCACAAGCAGGCTGAAAGCGCCGCGCGGAATCAGAGCGGCAACGCGCAAGCGCCGGCCTCGTCCGCGTCGTCTGCCGCCGGGGCGCAGTAAAGGTTTTTATTGCAGCGGCGCAAATTCCGCGCCCGGCGCGATTTGATTGGGTGCCGGACGGTTGATCCGCACGATGGCCAGCGACAGGTTATCGCCATTGCCCATGGCGCGCTGGCGCGCCTGGCGTATCAGCATCTCGCTGGCATCGCGCGGCGGCATGGACGAAATCACCATGCCCAATTCGTCGGCGGTAAAGTAGTGCCACAGGCCATCGGAGCAGGCCAGCAAGCTGTCGCCGGCCCGCAGCCGCGAGATGCGGTGCAAATCCAACTGCGGTTCCTGTTCCATTCCCAGGCATGATATGAGTACGTTGGACTGCGGATGCGCCGCAGCCTCTTGTTCGCTCAGATGGCCCTGATCGACCAGCATTTGCACGTAGGAATGATCCAGCGTGCGCTTGATTAACGTACTGCCGTGAAAATGGTAGATGCGTGAATCGCCCGAATGCGCGCATACGCATTGGCCGCCGGGGTTGACGAGGAAGGCGGCAAAGGTGCTGTGCGGTTCCTGCTCGGTCGTCACGGCGGTCAGCCTGATGAGCGCGTGCGCCTGTTGCGCGATTTGGCGTAACAGATCCTCCGGGTCGTCCGCAGCGGGCAGGTAATGCTCGAACAATTGCCGGGCGGTAAGGATGACCTGATCGCTAGCCCTGCGCCCGCCGGTGCGCCCGCCCATGCCATCGGCTACCACGCCCATCATGCAATCGGAAGCATATGGGTGGCGCAACAAAATGACCTGGTCCTGTTGCTGTTCACGGTCGCCCCGGTGCAGGCCGACCGCAGCGCGCAACCGGTAACCATTCTTTATACTGCGCGTAGAGGACTTGACCGAATGCGGAAACATCTTTTAGAACACAGAATTATTATTTACTGCATACAAAGAGGCTGTTTTACGGCACCGTCCCGGACAGGCGACACAGAAAATTATAGACCAGGACACGGCAATTTGCTAACTTATGTAACATTTGTTATCTTAATATAAAGATATGTATAGATATATTGCACACGATGGCCAATAAAGCGGATCTGGCTGCCGCAGTCGAGGCCGCCTTGTCGCCGGACGGCCCGCTGGCGCGCGCCACGCCGGGTTTTGCGCCGCGCGCCGGGCAGGTGCAACTGGCGTGCGCGGTGGCGCAGACTTTCGAGCGCGGCGGCGCGCTGGTCGCCGAGGCCGCCACCGGCGTGGGCAAGACCTATGCCTACTTGATTCCGGCGCTGCTGGCGGGCCAGCGGGCGTTGCTGTCCACCGCCACCAAAACGCTGCAAGACCAGTTGTTTGGGCGCGACCTGCCGCGGCTGATCGAGGCGCTGGGCGTGCCCGTGCAAACCGCGCTGCTCAAGGGTCGCGCCAGCTATATTTGCCCGCACCGGCTGGCGTTTGCCGGGCAATCGCTGGCTACCCATGAAGCGCATCTGCTCGATCAGCTCGTCCGCGTCGAACACTGGGCGCGCGGCAGCGCGGCGGGTGATCTGGCGGAACTGCCAGCGCTTGACGAACGCTCGCCGCTGGTGCCGCTGGTCACGTCCACGCGCGAAAACTGCCTGGGCGCGGACTGTCCGCAATTCCGCGCCTGCCCGGTCAACCGCGCGCGGCGCGCGGCGCTGGTGGCGGACCTGGTTGTCATCAACCATCATTTGTTCTTTGCCGACTTGGCTGTGCGCGAATCGGGCATGGCCGAGCTGCTGCCCACGGTGCGCGCCGTGGTGTTCGACGAAGCGCATCAGCTCAACGAAATTGGCGTGCAATTTCTGGGCCGCAATCTGGGCACCGGGCAATTGCTGGATTTGGCGCGCGACCTGCTCGCCGCCGGGCTGCAATGGGCGCGCGGCCTGGCCGATTGGCCGGGGCTGGCGGCGCGGCTGGAGCGCGCCGCACGCGACTTGCGGCTGACGGCAGGCTCTGCGCGCGGCAGCCGTCTGCGCTGGCCGGGCGTTGCGCCCGAAGGCGTCGATGAAGCAGGCTGGCAACAAGGCATGGCCGCCATCGCCGAGGCGCTGGAACAGGTCGGTGCTGGCCTGGATACGGTGAGCGAACTCGCGCCCGATTTTGTGCGGCTGGCCGCGCGCGCGCAACTGCTGGCTGGACGCGCTGGAGCCTTTACGCAGCCCGCCGCGCCCGACGCTGTGCGTTGGCTGGACGTAACGGGTACGCTGCGTCTGACGGAATCACCGCTGGACATCGCCGACGTGGTGCGCGCGCGGCTGTTGGGGCAGGACGGCAGCGATGAACAAGACATACAAAATGGTTGGGAGGCACAAGATGCACCGGGCGCACCCGTTCCGCCGCCGGGCCGCCCCAAGGCGGAACGCGTCCCCTCGGGGGGCAGCGCACCATGCGCAGCAGGGAGCGTGGGGGCCCACAATGCTTGGATATTCGTCTCCGCCACGCTGGGCGATGATGAGCGCCTGACCTGGTTTACCGAACCGTGCGGCCTGCAAGACGCGCGCGTGCTGCGCGTGGGCAGCCCGTTCGATTACGCCCGGCAGGCCGCGCTGTATGTGCCGCCGGACCTCGCGCGCCCTGGCGACTCGGCGCACAGTGCGCAAGTGGCGCAGTTAGCGGGAGATGCCGCCGGGCGAATCGGCGGACGCACGCTGGTGCTGACCACCACCTTGCGCGCGCTGCGCATCATCGGTGACTTGCTGGCTGAGCGTCTGGGCGCGTCGCTGGACGTGCTGGTGCAGGGGCAACTGCCCAAGCGGGTGATTCTGGAGCGTTTTGTCCAGGGCGAGCGCCACGGGCGCGGCTGCGTGCTGGTCGCTTCCAGCAGCTTTTGGGAAGGCGTGGACGTGCCCGGCGACGCGCTGCAACTGGTGGTCATTGACAAGCTGCCGTTCCCGCCGCCGGACGACCCGCTGGTCGAGGCGCGCTGCAAGCGGCTGCAAGCGCAGGGCCGCAGCCCATTTGCCGACTTTTCGCTGCCCGAGGCCGCCGTGGCACTCAAGCAAGGCGCGGGGCGATTGATCCGCCGCGAAACCGACCAGGGCATCGTCGTCATCTGCGACACGCGCCTGACCGGCATGAGCTATGGCCGCCGCTTGCTGGTCGCGCTGCCGCCCATGCGGCGGTTGTCCGGTCCGGCGGCGTTCGAGGCGGCGCTGGCGGATTTGGCGCGGCGTGCTTGATGCACAGGCGTGCTGCTGTTGGCGCGGCACTGCCTGGCGCACTTTGCCGTAAAGCCGGGCAGCCGCCAAGTTCTTGCCCAACTCTTCCGCTGGCAGAATCGCGTTTGTTCTTGGCTTGGAAAATCTGCTTTTGACCGTATCGCCCTACCTGTTGTCCGCCGCTGTTGCCGCTATCGCGGCATATCTGATCGGTTCGCTTTCATTTGCCGTCATCGTCAGCCGCGTCATGGGCCTGTCCGATCCGCGCACCTATGGCAGCGGCAACCCTGGTGCGACCAATGTGCTGCGGTCGGGCAGCAAGGCCGCCGCCATCTTGACGCTGCTGTTCGACGCTATCAAGGGCTGGCTGCCAGTGGCGCTGGTGCAATGGTTGGGGCCGCGCTATGGCTTAGGCGAGGGCGCGCAGGCCATGGCGGGACTGGCGGCGTTTCTCGGCCATCTGTGGCCGGTGTTCTTCCGCTTTCAGGGCGGCAAGGGCGTGGCGACGGCGCTGGGCGTGCTGATTGCCTTCTCGCCCTGGCTGGGCCTGGCTGTGCTGGCGACGTGGGTCGTGGTGGCGCTGGTCACCCGCTATTCATCACTGGCCGCCGTTGGCGCTGCCGTGCTCGCGCCGGTCTATGACCTGCTGGGCGCGGGCTTTGGGGGCCGCGCGCCGTGGCGCTGGGACGCGCAGGGCGCAAAGCTGCTGGCCGTTATCGTGATGGCGCTGCTGCTGCTGTGGCGGCACCGCGCCAATATCGCGCGCTTAATGGCGGGCGCGGAATCGAAGATCGGCGCCAGGAACAAGGCGCGGCAAGGATAACCTCTTCGCACAGTCTGGCGGGCAAGCGGTTCAGCGTTTGCCTAATCGCGCAAGTTGTCGAACGACAGCGGTAACCTGGTCATGTCCTTGCGCAGCAAGGCCATCGCGGTCTGCAAATCGTCCTTTTTGCCGCCCGACACGCGCACGGCGTCGCCCT
>JAIRQU010000268.1 GCA_031256305.1 Burkholderiaceae bacterium | reverse complement strand
CTCCCAGCAGGCCCGCCCGCCCCACCAACCCGATGGCCCCGCCGCCGCGCCCGCCTGTGGGGAGGGCGCGTCGCCCTGCCCGTCCGGGCGCCCATATTGCCGGGACACCCAGTCGCGGTACGCGCCGGTCTGCACGCCCGCCACCCAATCGGCGTGATCCAGATACCACGCAATTGTCTTGCGCAGCCCGGTCTCGAACGTTTCCTGGGGCCGCCAGCCCAGCTCGCGCTCGATCTTGCCCGCGTCAATGGCGTAGCGCCGGTCGTGACCGGGCCGGTCGGTCACGTGCGTGATCTGCGCGCGGTAGCTTTGTCCGTCGGCGCGCGGGCGCAGCGCGTCCAGCGCGTCGCACAGGGCATGGACGATTTGCAGATTGGCGCGCTCGTTGTGCCCGCCGATGTTGTAAATCTCGCCCACCCGGCCCGCCGCCAGCACGCGGCGCAGCGCGGTGCAGTGGTCCTGCACGTAAAGCCAGTCGCGCACCTGTTTCCCGTCGCCGTACACCGGCAGCGGCTTGCCCGCCAGCGCGTTGACGATCATCAGCGGGATCAGCGTTTCCGGAAATTGATACGGCCCGTAATTGTTCGAGCAATTGGTCGTCAGCGCCGGCAGCCCATGCGTGTGATGCCAGGCGCGCACCAGATGGTCGCTGGCGGCCTTGCTGGCCGAATACGGGCTGTTGGGTTCGTAGCGGTGCTGCTCGGTAAACGCGGGCGCGCCGGACGCCAGCGACCCGTACACCTCGTCGGTGGAAACGTGCAGAAACCGGAACGCCGCCCGCTCGGCATCGGGCAAGCCGCGCCAATAGGCCAGCGCCGTTTCCAGCAGCCGGAAAGTGCCCCCCACGTTGGTGTCGATGAAATCCCGCGCGCCGTGAATTGAGCGGTCCACATGGCTTTCCGCCGCGAAGTTGACGATGGCGCGCGGCCGGTGCTCGGCCAGCAGGCGCGCGACCAAGGCCGCGTCGCCAATGTCGCCCTGCGCGAAGATATGGCGTGCATCCTCCGCCAAACTTGCCAGATTAGCCAGGTTGCCCGCGTAAGTCAGTTTATCGAGATTGACGACTGGCTCCTCCGCGCTTGCCAGCCAGTCCAGCACAAAATTACTGCCGATGAATCCGGCCCCGCCAGTTATCAGAATCATGATTGTGGATTGCGATGCGCTCAGGACGCCATGCAGTCAATTCTATACAAGCGATTCCCGCCGCGCCGCGCAACGCCAAGATTTTCATGGCACAGTTCACTATTGTCGATACCAGGACAAACTACATGGCCTCTGACCCATCCAAACCCGATGCTCCCTCTATCGCCGACGAACCGCTCTGGCAGCCGCCGCCGGGGCTGCCCGAACCGGCGCGCCAGGTCTGGCTGGCCGGCTTGGGCGCGCTCGCGCGCGCACAGGCCGAAGGCGGCAAAACGTTTGAATCGCTGGTGCGCCAGGGCCTGAGCCTGCAAACGCAGGCCAGTCAGGTGGCGCGCCAGCGCATCGCCGAGGCCGCGCAGGCGGCCACGCAGCCGTGGGAACGGTTGAGCGGTCTGAGCGGCATTTTTGAAGACCGCGTGGCGCGCGCGCTGGCGCATCTGGGCCAGCCCGCCGCGCAAGACTGGGCCGCGTTGCAGGCGCGGGTGCAGGCACTGGAAACCGCGCTGCAAGACGTTTTGCGCGCCGCGCCCCGCGCAGCTTCCCCGGCAGCGCCGCCAAAGCCTGCTGCCCCAAAGCCACGGAACCGCGTCAAAATCAACCCCCGCGCCCCATCCGACAAAAAGACTCGCACCCCGCCATTGCCTTGACCGTTTACGCCCCCGTCACCGCCGCCCCAAGACCCAGGCTTGCCCTCATCACGCTGTTCGTGCTGGCCGCGCACGCGCTGCTGTTGCTCGGCCTGCCACGCTGGTCACGGACCGTGCCGGTAACCGGCGGTCCGCCCGTGTTCCAGATCCGCACGATTACCTTGGCGCCGCCGCAGTCCACCGTTGCCGCGCCCCAAGCCCAGCCCGTACCTGCTCCGCCCGTACCCGCCGCGCCTGAACCGCTCCGGCCCAAGCCCAGACCACGGCCAGAACCGCTTCCCGCGCCCGATGGGACATCCGGCAGCCCGGTCGCGGATAATCCGCCGCCCAGCGGCACGGCCAATCTCAGTGACGGCCGGCCGCTGCCCGTCATAACCGTGGCCAACCCCCAGCCTTCCGCTGCGCCCGCCGACGCTGCCGACGCGCACTTGAGCCTGCTGCAAGCGCCCCCGCTGGTTACTTTTGGCGGCAAAACGCCGCCGCCGCCCATCGCCCCGCCTTTGCCGCCCGATCAAATTCTGGCAATCCAGCAGCAGGCGGCGCAGCCCGGCTTGGCCGGTTCAGCCGCGCCGGACGCCCGCACTCCCGGCACGCCCGATGCCATTCCGCCCGTACAACTGCCGCGCCCGGCGCAAATAACTTACCAGGCCACCCTTACTCAAAACGGACGGCGGGTGGCGCTGCCCAGCACAATCGACTGGCGGCAGGACGGGCAGTCCTACAACCTAATGTGGACACTCTACGGCCCCGCCATTGGCGACCACAGCCGCTATGCCACGGGACTTGTCACCGTGCGCGGCCTGGCCCCCGTGACGGCCTATGCGCTGGGGCCGGAGGGCTACAACCTGACCTTCGACTACGCGCAGGCGCGTCTGCGCAGCGGTTCGCCCCCCGCATCCGCGCCCGGCGCCGCCGCGTCAGAAACCGCTGCGTCAGAAGCCGCCGATGCCGCCTCCGCGGCCAGCCAGTCCGCCGCCGCGAATGAAACCGCCGATACGGCGCTGCCGCCGGGCGCGCAAGACCCCTTGAGCCTGTTGTTGGAACTGGGGGCGCTGATCGCGGGTGATCCCGCGCGCTACCCCGTGGGCAGCCGGATTGCGTTGCCGCTGGTCGATGGCGGCGGTATCGCCCCGCAGCCCGCCAGTTTTACCGTCATGGACGGCAACGGTTTTATCGGCGCGGGTCAATTCGCGGGCCAGCAGCTTCAAGCCTTGCATCTGGCGCATCAATCCACGGGCAATCAGGACGCGCGCATCGAGCTATGGCTGGGCAAGCAACTCGATTACCTGCCGCTGCGCCTGCTTATCGTCCAGCCCGACGGCAGCCAGTTGGACATGACGCTGCAAAGCGCCTATACCCAGACCGTGCCGCTTGCCCCGGCCTTGCCCGCGTCCTCGCCGGCTAGCGCCAGCAGCAGCGTCAGTAGCGGCGGCGATAGTCCGGGGACGCGCTGAACGGTCTCAAAAGAGCGGCAAGGGTTTTGTGTCATGACCAGCAAAAAAACGCCGCGCCGCACCGCCGAACGCATCCTGCAAACGGCGTTTGCCCTGTTCAACCGCTATGGCGAGCCGAATGTTTCCACCAACATGATCGCCGCGACGCTGGCCATCAGCCCCGGCAATCTGTACTACCACTATCCGGCCAAGGAAACGCTGGTCAACACCCTGTTCGACCAGTATGACGCGGCGCTTACCCGCTTGCTCGACGCCTGCGCCGGCGTGCGCGATCTGGAAGACGCCTGGTTTTGCCTGCACTCGCTGTTCGAGCTGATTTGGCAATACCGTTTTCTCTACCGCGACCTCAACCACCTGCTATCAGGTAACCGGCACATCGAAACGCGGCTGCCGGATTTGCTGGCCCACAAGAAAACCGCGCTATGCGGCATCCTGGAACAGCTTGCAGCTACAAAAAAAGAAGCAGACACGTCATTTGCCACCGCACTGCCGGACGCCGCCTGGCGCGACCAAGCCGCCGCCAGCATGGTGGTGGTGCTGACCTGGTGGCTCAGTTACGAATACGTGCTCGACCCGCGGCACGCCATGGAACCCGGTCATGAACAAACCGCCCTGTTGCGCGGCGCACGGCATGTACTGACCCAGTTTGCGCCGCACCTGCCTGCGTCCGGTCGCGCGCATTTGCAGGCGATTACGGCAGCCTATGCGTAGCGGCAAACGCTTCAGCGATTTTGCGCGGGTTAGGGCGTAACGCGCCAACGCTCTCCCACGTTCCTCTCCCGCAAGGGCAGAGGGAACCGATTGGCGGGAAGAAGGTAAACGCCGCGCCCTGAAATGAAAAAAGCCGCAGGGTTTTGCAACCCCAGCGGCTTTGCGTTGTGAACGGAAATCCTGGCAGCGCCAGGATTCCACGGATCACCTCTACGATCAGAAGTTGTGGCGGATGCCCAGACCGTAGTTGTTGGTGCTGTCCAGACGCAGGTAGTCGGCGTACAGGAACGTGCGCTTGGACAGGGCGTATTTGCCTTCCAGCACGCCGTTGGTGTACTTGCGGCCATTGTAGAGCTGGTTCTTGTAGTCGCGAGTCAGATCCAGCGTAACGGTGAACGCGCCCAAGAAGACGCTGCCGCCCAGCGAGAAGCCATAGCGCTTGGCATACAGCCGGCCACCTGCGCCGCTGTTGTCGCCATAGGGATCGCTATAACCAGTACGCCAGGATTGGGCCATGTTGGTGCGGTCCCACGACGCGGCCAGCGCGAACATGTCGCCGAACTTGTAGCTGCCGCCCAGCGTGTAGTTGACGCGGTTGCCTTGCGGGGTTCCCACGGTCGTACCGCCGCTGGAAATCGCGGTCTTGTTGGACTTGTTCAGGGTGAACGCCACGTCAAGCGGGCCTTGTGCGTAGATAACGTTCAAGTCCCAACGGTCGGAACGATTGGCGCCGCCGGTATTGGTCTGGTTGTTCAGCAGGCCGCCATCAGCCTTGGGCACGTAGGCCAGCGCTGCGCTCAGGCCATAGATGCTGGGCGTCTTGTATTCGATCTGCGCGTCTTGACGGGGCCAGGCATAACCGCCCCAGCCATACGTGTTGGCGACGACCGAGTAGTTGGCCCAGCCGGTCAGCTCATACGAACCTTGGCCGTCATACGACGGGGTGGTCGAACGGCCCAGCTTGACCATGCCAAACTGGTTGCTGCCCAGCATGACGTTGGCTTCGCGGCTCCATGTACCCACGGCGGTGTCGGTAGCGCCATTGGCCAGGTTGACTTGGCCTTCATAGCGGAAACCGGCCCACAGGCCGCCGCCCAAGTCTTCCTTGCCGGTCAGGCCGATGCGGCTGGTGCCGTTGGTAACGTTGGTGTTGGATTCCGCGCCCCACTTGTGGTCGCCGCCCGCTTGGGTTTTACCAATGGCGATATCAGCAACACCGTACAGGGTAACAGAGGATTGAGCCATTGCGGCACCAGACGCAGCGCCCAGCACGGCCAAGGCAATCAGAGCTTTTTTCATTGCAGGTTCTCCAGGGTTAAACATACAGGCACCGGTGCTTGACAGGCTGGGCATTGAAGCCTCGCCAGCAATGACTACTGCGGGACATCACCCCCCGGGCCAACCTCCCCTGCCGGGAAGTTGTTTGTATTGCACCAGATTTGGCGCGTTTTTGCAAAGGCAGCGGTATTATTTCCGCCCCGGCGCGCCCAATTCGTTGTGGAAATGCCACAAACCCGCTCAAATTGTGTCGCACATGAGAGACAAACCGCCTGTTTGGCCTGTGCGGCCCCCGTCCGGATGGCTGCGTCTGGCGTTCATGGCATCGCATTCAGGCGCAGCGGCACCAACGGAACAACAGGGCAAAACAAAAAGCCGCCGGGCCTTGTAACCCGGACGGCTTTGATGGCAAGAAGCCCTGGATAGCGCCAGAGCTTGAAAAGGCGCGCGCGCCAATCGCCATCGGCGGGCAATTGGCGCGCCGCGATTAAAAGTAGTGGCTGACGCCTATGCTGTAATTGCTGGCGCTGTCCAGCCGCAGATAGTCCACGTACAGGAAGGTGCGCTTGGACAGGCTGTATTTGCCTTCCAGCAAGCCATTGGTGTACTTCCGGCCGCCGTACAGATCGTTGGTGGTGTCGCGGGTGAAGTCCAGCGTAACGGTGAACGGCCCGGTGAAGAAGCTGCCGCCCAATTCCCAGCCATAACGCCGCGCGCCATAGACAACGGCGCCATCGCCGCCGTTCTTCCATTGCATGGCGTTGTTCGTGCGGTTATACGAGGCCGACAGCGCGAACATGTTGCCAAACGTATAGGAACCGCCCAGGCTCCAGTTGGTCTTGTTGGCGTTGCCGCCGGTCTGGGTCTTGTTGGGCTTGTCCAACGTCAGGGCCGCCTTGACCGGGCCTTGGTTGTACACCACGTTTGCGGCCCATTGGTCGGTGCGGTTGGCCACGCCGTTGTCAACCAGCGCGCCATCAGCCTTGGGAATGTAGGCAATCTCGGCGTTCAGGCCATAGAAGGTGGGCGTCTGGTACTCGATCTGCGCATTGTTGCGGGGATCGGGAAAACCGCCAAAGCCGAAAGTGTTGCCCAGCACGGAATAGTTGGCCCACTGGGTCAATTCGTACACGCCTTGCCCGTCGAACCCAGGCGCGTAATTGCGGCCCAGAAAGACGGAACCAAAGCTGTTGCTGCCCAGGGTCACATAGGCCGCGCGGCTCCACATGGGGCCGCCGGCAGGCCCGCCGCCGTCGCCCGCCGCGCCATTGGCCAGATTGACCGCGCCTTCATACTTGAAGCCGGCCCACAAGCCGCCGCCCAGGTCTTCCTTGCCGGTCAGGCCGATGCGGCTGGTGTTGTTGGTCACCAGGGTGTTGGATTGCGCGCCCCATTTCTGGTCGCCGGTTGACGCGGCCTTGCCGACGGCGATGTCCGCCGCGCCATACAGCGTGACGGACGACTGCGCCATGGCGGCGCCCGATGCAGCGCCCAGTACAGCCAGGGCAATCAGAGCTTTTTTCATTTCAGGTTCTCCAAGGTTAAAAAACAGACAAGGACTCCGGTTGCTTGACCAACGGGGGCCTATGCGTCCCGCCAGCGATAACAGCAGACATCTCCCCGGGCCAACTCCCTTTCGTCGGAAAGTTATGGGCATTGCATCAGACTTGACGTTTTTTGCCAAGGCAGGCCCCTCATTTCCATGCCTGACTTGTTGCAGAAGTCACACATGTTGGCCACACCGCGATAAAGTGTTGTTTGTTACCTACAACAAGATCGAAAAAATAGGCTGTTAAATCCCCGTTACCGTCATTTTCGGGTTGCCACAATCAGCGGGCCGCTGGCTATTGGCCCGTCCGTTTGGGCAAGCCAAACGCCAGCGCGCCCAGCGCGCCTTGCGCCAGCCCGAATACGCCA
>JAIRQU010000265.1 GCA_031256305.1 Burkholderiaceae bacterium | reverse complement strand
CGCGGCGGTACTTGACCCCAACAGCATGCAGACCTTCGAGCTGTTTGAGTACATCCGCCACCTGCAAGCCAACGGCCAAAGCACGCAGCGCTACCAAATCGCCTTCTGGCGCAAGGTGTTCTATCCGCTGTCCTGTCTGGTCATGATGGTGATGGCCTTGCCTTTTGCCTATCTGCACTTTCGCACCGGCAACATCACCGGTTATGTCTTTCTGGGGGTGCTGGTGGGCATCAGCTTCTTTTTGCTCAACAACCTTTCGGGGTTCATCGGCAACCTGCGCAACTGGGAACCGTGGCTGGCCGCCGCCGCGCCGGGCATTCTGTATTCGATCCTGTCGCTGGGCGCTTTTACCTGGCTGGTGCTGCGGCAGTAGGCTTGCTTGAGTCATTTGGTTGCTCTTGACGCAAGCTATCTTTTCCCTACAATCAATAGTGGTAACATTATTTTTGTTATTGCTTAGGAGCTTTTCATGTCATTCAAAGCCATCCACGCATTTGCAGTTCTCCCGCTCGCACTGACTTTCGTCTTGGGCACGCAAGCACGCGCCGCCGCGCAGGAACCCATCCAGCCGCTGGAAGCGCCCAAGATCACCAATCCGGCCAAGGTCGAACTGGGCAAGCAGCTTTTCTTCGATCCGCGTTTGTCGCGTTCGGGCTTTATCTCGTGCAATTCCTGCCATAACCTAAGCATGGGCGGCAGCGATGGTCTGAAAGTTTCCATCGGCGACCGCTGGCAAAAAGGCGCCATCAGGGCGCCAACGGTACTGAACTCATCGTTGAACCTGGCCCAATTCTGGAATGGCCGCGCCAAGGATCTGGAGAGCCAAGCCACCGGCCCGCTTCTTAACCCAATCGAGATGAACACCACCAGCGAAGCTGCGGAACTCATGGTCAACTCTCTTCCCGGCTATCGAGAAGAGTTCAAAAAAGTCTATGGCACCGACAAGGCCAGTCTTCAACAAATCGGTGATGCTATCGCCGCGTTCGAGACCACGCTGATCACGCCCAACTCGCGTTTTGACAAATGGCTCAAGGGCGACAAAACGGCCATCACCGATTACGAACTGGCGGGCTACGAGTTGTTCAAGAGCGTCGGTTGCGTGGCCTGCCACAACGGTCCGGGCGTGGGCGGCAACAGCTTCCAGAAATTTGGCCTGGTCAATGCATACAAGAGTCCCAACCCGTCCCAAGGCCGCGCCGACGTTACCCACGACGACAGTGACCGCATGATGTTCAAGGTGCCGCTGCTGCGTAACGTGGCGCTGATCCCGCCTTATTTCCATGACGGTTCGGCCAACACGCTGACTCAGGCCGTGGAAACGATGGGTTGGTTGCAACTGGGCAAAAAATTCACTGCCGATCAAAATGCCCAGATCGTCGCTTTTCTGAAAACCCTCACCGGCGACCAGCCCACCTTCCCGTTGCCGCAATTGCCGCCTTCGAACGACGAAACGCCGCGTCCCGACCCGTTCGCGCCCGTCGCTCAGAAGTAGTAGGCCATGCACCAGCATTAGCGTTGGACTCCGCGCAAAGGCGGCCCCTGCGGGCCGCTTTTTTGATACCCAGGCGCGGAGCGTATCTGCGCAATTTTGTCTATCGCTTGACCGGCCTGCTATCGTACCGCCTGGATCAAGATTCGATACGAATGGCTATGAACGGCCCCATTGAGGATGATGAGTTGTGATAACCGCCCATATCCTCCTCGCCCACGGTTCGCGCGACCCGCAGTGGCCGGCGGCCATTCAAGCCGTGGCGGCGCGCATTCGGCAGCTTGACCCGGCGACGCAGGTGCGTTGCGCTTATTTGGAATCAGCCCAACCTGACCTGGTCGCCGCCATTGACGAGTTAGTCGCTGATGGCGCGCAAACCATCGCGGTATGGCCGATGTTTTTGGGGCTGGGCCGCCATGCACGGGCTGATCTGCCGCGCTTGATTGCCGCCGCCCAAAACCAGATCCAGCCACGCCAGCCCGGCGTAGCGATCACGCTCCAGCCCGCCATCGCTGAGTACGCGCCAGTGCTCGACGCCATGGCGCGCGTCATTGTGCGCGGGCCGGACGATTTTTAGACAAGCCGGCTTTTACGGCACAACACGATCTCCAGCCCCGGCAGCATCGCCTGATCGCCAATAACAGCGCCAACACGCGGTTCAGGACGCTGATTTACTTATTGCAGCGGCCCATCCATGCCTTCGGGAATGGGCAACGGCAATACGCCGATGCCTTCAGCCAGCAACTCCTCGGTTTCGGCGCGGCTGGCCTTGCCGCGGATGCCGCGCTCAGGCGTTTCACCATAATGGATGCGGCGCGCCTCTTCGGCAAAGCGCTCGCCCACGTCCTCGGTATGCGCAAGCACGCGCCGCACCGTATGCAGCCATGCTGCCTGTAACGCGGCGGGCATTCCAGCGGCATGGGCCGTTTGGACCGTGGCAGGATGCTGGCGCTGGGCGCTTACCGGCATATGGGCGGATTGGCCATCGCCGTTGCCGTTGTCATGACCGGTTTCCCCGCGCAGGTTCAGGCGCGGCGCGCTGGGCAAGCGCGTAATGCGCGTCTGGCCGCACAAAGGGCAAGTTAACAAGCCGCTGTCTAGTTGCTGCTGAAAATCGGCCTCGGATGCGAACCAGCCTTCAAAACCGTGGCCCTGGGCGCATTGAAGGTCGAGCACTTTCATGGGGCGTCAACCCAATCACGCGCCGCACGCCAGTTCAGCGCCCAACGCCCGGTGCGCCACTGCTCAAGCCATAGCGCGGCAATCAGCGTCTTGGCGTCGGTAATCGCGCCGTCGCGGCACCACGCCAGCAGTTGTTCGGGCGTGGTGGTGAATACGTCCAGATGCTCGCCCGCGTCGAGTTGCCGCGCGCCTGGCGTGAGGCCGCGCGCAAACCAGAGGTCAATGACTTCAGTGGAATAGGCCACCGTGGGATGCATACGCGCGGCGCGCGCCCATTCGCGGGCAGTGTAGCCGGTTTCCTCGCGCAACTCGCGCCGGGCGCAGTCAAAGGCGCGCTCACCCGCGTCGAGCTTGCCTGCGGGAAATTCAATGATGACCTGGCCGACCGGGTAGCGGTATTGGCGCTCCAGCACCAGTTGCGGCGCGCCGTCTTTATCTTCAATCAGCGGAACAATCATCACCGCGCCGGGGTGCAGCAGGTATTCGCGGCTGGCCTGCCCGCCGCCGGGCAAGCGCACGGTATCGCGCACCAAGGTCAGAAAATTACCCTGCGCCAGCGTCTCCCCGGAAAGCCGCGTTTCGATCAGGTGCGCGTCATCGGTTGACATGAGCTTGCATCAACCCTTGCGCCGGTACAGATAGCGCCAGACAAAACCCGGAAAAGCGAACGTGAGGAACAGCGCCAGCGTCACGGCATAGAACTGCCAGCCCTGTGGCGCGATCTGGCCCGCGTCGTTTTCGAGCCAGAGGCCGATGCCGCCCACCCCGAAATACAACGCCAGTAATTCCGCCAGCCGCACAGCCAACGGCTTGTGCGCCCAGCGCAGCGGCACCACGGCAAACAGCCAGCGATTGAAAAACGGCAGATTGGCTCCGATCAACGCCAAGCCGATCAAAAACCAGAGCGCGCCACGGTCATTCATGAATAGCAGTCAATGCCGCCGCGGTTCAGGTCGTCAACATGCGGATCACCGCGTTGTTGCACAGGAGCAGCAGGCCGCCGGGGAAAATACCCAGCAGCAACAACAGCAAACCATTGAGCGACAACGCTGCGCGCATGTCCGTTGGCGCAGTCAGCGGGACTGTGGATACCGGCTCGTCGAAATACATGACCTTGACCACACGAATGTAGTAGAACGCGCCTACCAGCGACATGAGCACCGCGAAAACCGCCAGCCACACATAAGCCGTCTCCCCGGTGCCTATCAGCGCCTGCAATACCGCCAGCTTGGCCTGAAAGCCCACCAGCGGCGGAATGCCCGCCAGCGAGAACAGGCACAGCGCCATGACGGCGGCATACCACGGGCTACGCTTGTTCAGACCGGCAAAGTCGGCGATCTCCTCGCTCTCGAACCCTTCGCGCGCAAGCAGCGCGATCACGCCGAAGCTCACCAGCGTGGTCAGCACATAGGTGACGACGTAGAACATGGTCGAGCTGTAGGCGTTGGCCGCAGGCAGCGTGGCGTCGGCCACGGGCAGCCCGCGCATCACGCCAGCCAGCAGGCCCAATAGCACGAACCCCATTTGCGCGATGGTGGAATAGGCCAACATGCGCTTGAGGTTGGTTTGCGCTATAGCCGCCAGATTGCCCACCAGCAGCGACACAATGGCCAGCAACGCCAGCATCGGCTGCCAGTCCACCGCCAGCGGCAGCAATCCCTCGACCAGCAAACGGATGGCCAGCGCGAACGCCGCCAGCTTGGGCACCGTGCCGATTACCAGCGTGACCGATGTGGGCGCGCCTTGATACACATCGGGCAGCCACATGTGGAACGGCGCGGCGCCGAACTTGAAAGCCACGCCCGCAACCACGAACACCAGGCCGAACACCAGCACCTGATGCCGGATCTGGCCGGAGGCCACGGCCTCGAACACATTGACGATGTCCAGCGAACCGGTTGCGCCATAAACCATCGACAGGCCGTAGAGCAGGAAACCCGATGCCATTGAACCGAGCACGAAATACTTCATGGCCGCCTCAATGGCGGCGGGGTCGTCGCGCCGCAGCGCCACCAGCGCGTAACTGGAAAGCGTGAGCAGTTCCAGCCCCAGATACAGTGCCAGCAAATTGTTGCCCGTGCAGATGACCAGCGCGCCCAGCAGCGCCAGCAGATTAAGCACATACCACTCGCCGCCGCGCAACATGCCGCGCGCCTGGGCGTAACCGCGCGAATACACCAGCGCCGCCAATGTGGCGATGCAGGCAAAACAGGTCAGCCAGTTGGCCAGCGGATCGCTAACCACCGCACCGCCAAAGCCATAAACGGTCTTGCCATCCATCGCATAGATGGCCGACAGCACGGCTACCGCCAACAGCGTCAGCGTTGAAAGCAGGTAAGCCACGGTGCGGCGCTTGCTGCCGTCGAACAGGTCGGCCAACGCGATCACGCAGGCCATGATCAGCAGCACGATCTGCGGATAAACGGCCACCCAACTGAATCGGTCAATCATGGCGTTTTACATTCCTCAATTGGGCAGGGGCGCGGCCAGCTTGGTGACCGACGCCTGTTGCAACAGGTGCGTCACCGAAGCGTCCATCGCGTTGGTAAACGGCTTGGGATACAACCCCATCCACAACACCGCCACGGCCATGATGACCAGCATCAGGCACTCGCGGGCATTGATCTCCTTGAGCGCGCGCACATGATCGTTGGCAATGGCGCCGAAATAAACCCGCTTGTACATCCACAGCGTGTAGGCAGCGCCCAGAATAAGCGCCAGCGCGGCCAACAGGCCCAGCCAGAAATCGGCCTTGACCGCGCCCAGAATCACCGTCCATTCGCCCACGAACCCCGCCGTGCCCGGCAGCCCGCAATTAGCCATGGCGAATAGCAGCGCCAGCGCCGCGAAGCGCGGCATGGTGTTGACCACCCCGCCGTAATCGGCGATCTGCCGCGTGTGCATACGGTCATAGAGCACGCCGATACACAGGAACATGGCCGCCGAAACAAAGCCGTGCGCGATCATCTGCAACAAGCCGCCAGCCACGCCCTCGGAATTGAAAATGAAAAAGCCCAGCGTGACAAAACCCATGTGCGCGACCGATGAATAGGCCACCAGCTTCTTCATATCCTTTTGCACGATTGCCACCAGGCCGACATAAATTACGGCGATCAGCGACAGCGCGATCATCAGGCCAGCCCATTCATGCGAAGCGTCGGGCAGAATCGGCAACGAAAAACGCAAGAAGCCGTAAGCGCCCAGCTTGAGCATGATGGCCGCCAGCACCGCCGAACCGCCAGTGGGCGCTTCCACGTGCACATCCGGCAGCCACGTGTGTACCGGCCACATCGGCACCTTGACCGCGAAGGCCGCAAACAGTGCGAAGAACAGCAGCGTCTGCGCCTTGCCCGAAAGCGGCAGCGCCTGCCAGGCCTGAATGTCGAAGCTGCCGCCCGAATGCACATACAGGTAGATGAACCCCACCAGCAGCAACAGTGACCCCAGCAGCGTGTACAGGAAGAATTTGAACGCCGCGTAGATACGGTTAGGGCCGCCCCAGATGCCGATGATGAGATACATCGGGATCAGCGTGGCCTCGAAGAACACGTAGAACAGCAGGCCGTCGAGCGACGTGAACACGCCTATCATCAGCCCCGAAAGAATCAGGAACGCCGCGTAATACTGGCTGACCTTGCGCTGAATGACTTCCCAGCCGGCGATCACCACCACCACGTTGATGAACGCCGTCAGCAGCACGAACCACAGCGAGATACCGTCCACCCCCAAGTGGTAGTTGACGTTGAAGCGCCGTATCCACGCCGCGTGTTCGACAAACTGCATTTGCGCGGTACCGGGCTGAAAGCCCGTCCACAGCGGCAGCGTTACCAGCAACCCCAGGATGGAACCGGCAAGCGCCAGCCAGCGCACCAGCGGCGCTTGATCCTCGCGTCCCAGCGCGAGCAGCACGATGCCAAAAACAATCGGCACCCAAATGGCAAGGCTCAACCACATGACTGACCGATCCCCTTATTTGTTGAGTCCGATGATCTGGTAGATCAACGGAATTCCGTTCCACGTGACGACGAAGCAGGTCATCAGGATGAACACGCCCAGAATCATCACCAGAGCGTACTGATACAGGAACCCGGTCTGGAACCGGCGCGCCACGCCAGCCACCCAGCCCACCAGCTTCCACGAACCGTTGACGAGGGCGCCGTCGATCAGGCCCCGGTCGCCGATGTTCCACAACCCCGCGCCCAGCAGTCGCGCGCCGCGCGCCACCACGTTCTCATTGAACCAGTCCATGTAGTACTTGTGATCGAGAATACAGTAGATCGGCTGCAAGGCAGTCTTCAGGCGCGCGGGCAGCGCCGGGTTGACCATGTAGAAATACCATGCCACCGCTACGCCAGCCAGGGCCAGCCAGAACGGTGCGCCGACAAACCCGTGCAGGGCCATCTGCGGCCAGTTTTGGACGCTTTCGGCCAACTCGGCCATTGCCGGGTGGCGCACGATGTCGGAAAAGATCACGCCCTGAAACAGGCGCCCGAACAACATCGGCTTGAGCGTGATGGCGCCGATCACCACCGACGGGATGGCCAGCAGCACCAGCGGCAACCAGACCACCCAAGGGCTTTCGTGCGGCTTGGCGTCATGGTCATGCTCGCCGTGACCGTGGTCCGCGTCCGGGTTCTGGTCATAGCGCTCCTGGCCGTGAAACACCAAAAAATACAGCCGGAACGAATAGAAGGCCGTGACGAACACGCCCAGCAGCACCGACCAATAGGCAAAGCCGGACGCGGCCAAATGGCTGGCGTGTACCGCCTCGATGATCGAATCCTTGGAATAGAAACCGGCGAAGAACGGCGTGCCGATCAACGCCAGCGAACCGATCAGGAAGGTGATCCAGGTAATCGGCATGTACTTGCGCACCCCGCCCATCCAGCGGATGTCCTGGTTGTGGTGCATCCCGATGATGACCGAACCGGCCGCCAGAAACAGCAGCGCCTTGAAGAAAGCATGCGTCATCAGGTGGAACAGCGCCGCCGAGTAGGCCGACGCGCCCAGCGCCACCGTCATGTAGCCCAGTTGCGAGAGCGTGGAATAGGCGATGACGCGCTTGATGTCGTTCTGGATCATGCCCAGAAAACCCATGAACAGCGCCGTGATGCCGCCGATGACCAGAATGAAGTTGAGCGCCGCGTCGGACAGCTCGAACAGCGGCGACATGCGCGCCACCATGAAGATGCCCGCCGTCACCATGGTCGCGGCGTGGATCAGCGCGGAGATGGGCGTGGGGCCTTCCATTGAATCAGGCAGCCACACATGCAGCGGGAACTGCGCGCTCTTGCCCATCGCGCCGATGAACAGGCAAATGCAGATCACCGTAATCAGCAGCCAGTGCGTGCCCGGAAACAGCAGCACGCCCAGCTCCGGCGCTTTGCCAAACGCCTGGCCGTAGTTGAGCGTGCCCGCGTAGGCGGCGATCAGACCGATGCCCAGGATAAAGCCAAAGTCGCCTACCCGGTTGACCAGAAACGCCTTCAGGTTGGCGAAGATGGCCGTCGGGCGCGTGTACCAGAAGCCAATCAGCAGATACGACACCAGTCCGACGGCTTCCCAGCCGAAGAACAGTTGCAGGAAATTGTTGCTCATGACCAACATCAACATGCTGAACGTGAACAGCGAGATGTAGGAGAAGAACCGGTCATAGCCCGGATCGTCGGCCATGTAGCCGATGGTGTAGATATGCACCATGAGCGACACAAAGGTCACCACGCACATCATCACGGCGGTCAAGCCATCGACCAAAAAGCCCACGTCCATGTTGAGGCTGCCTACGCTCATCCAGTGGTAGAGGGTCTGGTCGAACCGCGCGCCGCCCGCCACGGCCTGGAGCGTGAGGGCCGAAATGATGAACGCAATCGCCACGCCCAAAATAGTCAGCGTGTGCGAGGCCGCGCGGCCGATGCGGTTGCCGCCGAAAGTCGTGCCCAGAATGCCCGCCAGCGCAGACCCTATCAAGGGCGCCAGCGGCGCCGCGCACAGCATCGGAGCGGAAAGTGTTGCACTCATCGCCGGTCAGCCCTTGAGCATGTTGAGTTCATCGACATTGATGTTCGATCTAACGCGGAACAGCAGCACCAGAATCGCCAGGCCGATGGCCGATTCCGCCGCCGCCACGGTCAGGATGAAGAACACGAACACCTGCCCGTTCATGTCGCCCAGATAGTGCGCG
>JAIRQU010000224.1 GCA_031256305.1 Burkholderiaceae bacterium | reverse complement strand
CTACTTTCCGCACCTATGGGAAGACCCCACGAAAGCGGCGGCGTGGTACCAGGGCATCACGGCCAAACGGCCTTTGCAGGGCGGACCGTTATATTCCTGTATTTTCAAGTACACGCTGTTCTTCGGGGGTCAGGCTGCCGCGCCTTGATGATGCGCAATCCACTCGCGCAAAGCAGCATCAATGCGCGTTTGCCAGCCAGCGCCGCCGGCGCGGAAGGTGGACAGCACGTCGGCAGAGAGCCGGATGTTGACCGCTTCCTTGGTCACTGCGGCTTTGGGGCGGCCGGGAGCGCGCCGCGCGGCAGCCATGACGTTGGCGGGCAATACATCCTTGGCCGGGCGCGCTTTGACAAACCACGCGGCAGGCAGTACTGGCGGCTCAATAGCCGTATCTTGATTTTTGCTCGACATAGTTTTGTACCTCGCTTTTTTGCGCTTTGCGCAGACTGATAACCCGGATGCGGCCATCGCGTTCGGTGAATATCAGCACGTACAAGCCCGCATCAATTAAGCCAACGGCAATCCAGCGATCTTCGCCGTAGTCCTCGCGCTCATCAATTTTCACCAGCGCCGTTTCAATATCGAACCGTTCCGCCAAGGCCAAGCTGATACCGTGCTTGACGATGTTGATCGCGTCCTTGTCGGGGTCGAATTCGATGTCCACGATAATTATTGTATCCACAATATTATCATGTCGAGCAGGTCAATCTGCAGTACGTTTTCGTACCGATCATGCCAAGCTAGCGGGCATGGCGGGCAAGCTGGCCGTAGACTTCAGACGCATTGCGGACTTTGCGCTGCCGCGCGCGGGCGCGGCGCTGTGCGCGGGAATGCGCGGCATCGGCTATGAGTGCAATGGCGCGGTGGCCGCGGCGTTTCTGCTGGAGGGATGGGATGGCCCGAACATCTGGGCGCACCCGGCTTTTGATACGCACGGCGCGCCGCGCACGCTGCTCACGGCGTCCGCAACATCGCTCTTGCCGTGCAAGTGGCGTCCATGCGGTAAGGCATGATGGTTTCCAAGGTCATGATGCGCGCCCAGTGGCGGGTACTCTCAGACAAACGGCAGTCAATTTGGGAGGGGAATGTCCATTCCTTCCAAGCAGGATGTTTCGACGCAGTTGTTTTTTCCCCAAGGTTGGCGTACAGTAAAACCTTGTGTTCGCGCTTGCCCAAGTCGGGCGGGTGTGTCTTTCCAGAAAGGAGTCAAGACAATGACAGTGAAGCGTTCTTTTCACCTGATCCCGATCCTGGTCAGTGCGGGGTTGGTGTTTTTGTTAAGCGGTTGCGTTGTTCCGCCATATGGTTATGGTTATTATCCGGCCACGTACCCCGTCACATCCGCCGACGGCACTACGACCTATCCGGCAACGTACTACGCCCCCAGCTATTATGGCTATGGTTATCCGGCCTACTATTCTTATTCGTATTATTCCTATCCTTATTATTGGGGGCCATCGGTTTATTTGGGTTATTACGGCGGCTGGGGTGGTTACTCCGGCGGGTGGCGCGGCCGCGGCGGTGCGGGTTGGCGCTCATCGGGTGGATTCCGTTCTGGTTTTGGAGGAGGGCGCGGCGGTATTGGCGGTATGGGATCAGGCGGCCGGGGCGGCGGCGGGGGACGGCGCTGATACCTTGTTATTCCGATAGTCTGGATTGGCGTGCGTTTGTCTTCTTAATTATTGATTGTCGTATGTTGGATTTTTAAGATAAGTGGTTCTCGCACGCTTTTCTTGTTTGTGTGCTATACTTATCACGGATTGATCAATGGCGATTAACCGATGTTCGAACGTATATCGATTTGGCTCTGAAATCGGTACAAACGGATAATGGTAATGGTTAAGTTGACGTGTTACGTATGATGTAGCAATATAAACGCGATTATTGCGGGTAATCCGTCAGCAGGCGCCTTAAATGGTTTTGCTGAACTGGTATCCATGCAATAGCGGGTGCCTTGATGTGAGCAGACTTCCTCGCCGGAATCAGGGGAATATGCTTTATTGCTGTTCCATTGCCAGTAATTGACGTTTAATCGCCAACTGGTTTTTGATGGCGGCCTTCCATGCAGCGCTTTTGGCAACATCCGTAGGGTCGGTTTTTATTTCGTTAGCCAGTTGGTCGATGGCGTCGCCGCAGGCGGCCAGTTGCAAGGCCAGCAGGCAGCGCCGCAGTTGACGCGGCAGGTCTTCGGGCGTTTCGGGCAAATCATCCGCGCCGTAGGTTGGTGCGGGCTGCGCGGCCAGATCGGCAGTCAGTTGATCGGCGGCGCACAGTTCCGCAAGCAGCGGCGCGCAGGGCTGGTCTTGCGCGGCAGCCAGCAGCGCCGAGAGCGGCTGCGCGCCGTGTTCGGTGTGCTGCATATCCAGCCAGCGGAACAGCGCGCCATAGGGATCGGGCTGATGGCCGAGCAAATCCCGGTCGGCCTCGGTGAGCGCGCTGCCCCACAGCCCGGTGTCGCGCATCAGCAGGCGGGCGACGTTGCGCGCCTGGGCCTCCCTGGCCGGGCGGATCAGCAGGCGCAATGCACGATGGGGTGCACGATAAGGCGTGAAGAAAGTGTGCGGCGCCGCGCGCGGCTCGAACGGCGCGGAATACCCGCCGCGTTGCTCCCGTCCTGGCGCTTGCTCGCCGCCCCAGGCGGCAAGCAGGTCGGCGGCCGGGACGCTGGCGCGGGCCGCAATGTCGGTCAAAAGTTGCGGCTTGAGCAGACCCTGCGGCAGGGCTTGCCACAGCGGCCGGACGTTGGCGGCAAAGTGTGCGCGGCCTTCGGCGGTTGAAAGGTCGCAGTCTTGCGCAGCGGCGTCGAGCAGAAAGCGTGACAGCGGCACGGCTTCGCGCACGGCGGCGGCAAAAGCCGCGTCGCCTTCGGCGCGGATGAAACTGTCCGGGTCATGTTCGGGCGGCAGGAACAGGAACTTGACGCGGCGCACGTCGGTCGCGCAGGGTAGCGCCGCGTCCAGCGCCTTGCGCGCGGCGTTGCGGCCCGCCGCGTCGCCATCGAAGCTGAACACGATGCCGCTGGTAAAGCGAAACAGTTTTTGTACGTGCTCGGCGGTGCAGGCCGTGCCCAGCGTGGCCACCGCGTTGCCTTGGCCAAACTGCGCCAGCGCCACCACGTCCATGTAGCCTTCGACGATTAGCGCGTAACCCTGTTCGCGGATGGCCTGCCGCGCTTCGTACAGGCCATACAGTTCGCGTCCCTTGTGGAATACCGGCGTTTCAGGCGAGTGGAGGTACTTGGGCTTTTCATCGCCCAGCACCCGGCCGCCAAAGCCGA
>JAIRQU010000181.1 GCA_031256305.1 Burkholderiaceae bacterium | reverse complement strand
AGCACACTGCTGGGCACCAACTGGGAGATAACGGGCACGCAGAGCATCAACGGAGTGGTATTCAACGAATACCACAACACCACCCTGCTGGCAACCGACAAGGCCGCCGACCTGCTCATCGAGCAAGGCGTCCATGTGATCTAAAAGACCAACGCGAGACGAACTTGAGGCTTGCCTGGAATCTTCTTTACTCCTCAACGGGAGAGGGAAGAGAAGGGCAAGCTCCAGCGTTTGTTATTCACCGCGTTTTGTCTTTATAAGGGAGAGAAAGTGTTATTTTGTAATCTATTCATACCTCTTGTCTGAAATGATGGCATTGAGAGAGGATGGGACTTATTAGAGAGGATGATTGATATGTTTGCTCATATTTTTTACAAGGTGAAGACAGGGATATTTATTCATGTTTTGATACTGGCCTCGATTGGTGTGGGCGCTATGTTCTTGCCGGCTCTGGGTTCCGCGCAGGATGTCCATGCGTGGCAGCAAGCGATCAAGAATGTTTCGCCATCTCAACCGGGTTGTTTTCAGGCGACCTATCCGAATACTCAATGGCAGCAGGTTCCTTGCGCACAACCACAGAGTCAAGGTTTTATAACGTCTGTTCCGCCGCAAGCGGAGTCTGGGCGCATGAATACCGAAAGCATTGGTAACGCCGTGGATTACTCTGCAATCGTGCAGGGGAATGGTATCTCTTCGGTTGAAGGCTCTTTTATTAATGCTACTGGCGTGAGCAGTGTAGCTAGCGTGGATAGCAATGGCAACAATCCTCAAAATAATGTATTTTCATTGCAGTTGAATACCAATTTATTCTCTGCTGCCAATAGCGGTCTTTGTTCCAACAGCAACAGCACTTGTTTGGGATGGGTACAGTTTATATACAACAATGATGATTCTGCTGGAATTATTCATATCCAGTATTGGATTGTTGGCGTAAATTCGTGCCCATCATCTTCGTGGTCATCGGCCCTTCCAATTGGCTGTTATATTGACTCATCATTGACTTCATCTGGAACAACGCCGGGCATTCAAGCCAAGAATATTGGGGCGGTGACATTAAACGGCCAAACATCCAATGGTTGGGATACGGCGATTTTGAATGTGGGCGGCCAGGCGTATTCCGTGGTAAATCAGAGCGTTTTTGGAAATCTGTCTCAATACTGGAAGCAGAGTGAATTCAATATATTCGGATACAGCACTTCCTATCCAATATTGAATTTTAATAGCGGGTCCAGCCTGACTGTGAGAACGAGGGTTGATAATGGTACTACCAATACGCCCACCTGCTCAAGCACCGGGACCACTGGAGAGTCGAGTAATCTTAATTTCAACAGTCCTTGCTGTCCCTATGGGGGCGGGGAGCCATCCATCGCATTTGTAGAAGGTACGGCCACGGGGCAGACAACGACTTGTGCGGCTTTGGGTAATAACACAATTACGCCCTCTGCCGGTTCCAATGGAACGATATCGCCTGCTGTTGCGCTTCAGGTGCCCAACGGGGCTGTCTCGACATTTACCGTGACGCCTAACACGGGTTATCAAATTGCGTCTGTGTCGGGATGCGGCGGTTCGCTGAGCGGTAATATCTATACAACTGCCGCCGCCACCAGTAATTGCACTGTTACGGCGGCATTTACAGTGGTTAATCCGACCGTAACGTTGACGCGAATCACGCCCAGCGGCTCGTCCAGCCCTGCCGTGGGTGCTGCCGTATCAGTAAGCTCCGGCGCGACAACGACATTTACGATTACGCCGCCGGCCGGAGCGACATCAGCCTCATGGGCGGGACTGACCAGCGGATGCGGCAGCATTGGTCTGGCCTCCACTTGGTATATTGGGCAGAATCTGACGCTCCAAGTTGGCCCAGTGACCAGTACTTGCACTTTCCCGCTGGCCTTTACGATAAGCAACCCCACCGTTACGCTGACCCAGATTACGCCCAACGGATCGTCCAGCCCAGCCGTGGGTACGGCTGTTTCAGTCACCGCTGGCGCGACAACGACATTCACGATTACGCCGCCCGCGGGAGCCACCAATGCTTCGTGGGCGGGGTTGACCAGCGGATGCGGCAGTATTGGTTTGGCTTCTACCTGGTACGTCGGAGGCAATCTGACGCTCAAGGTCGGCCCGGTCACGGGCACTTGCACTTTCCCGGTGGCGTTCTCTTATTGAGTGCAGGAATAATTCACTGTAAATTAGACATCAAAAAACCCACCGGGCATTGAACCGGGCGGGTTTTGTTTTTGAGGCTAAAAAGCCGAAAGCGCGAACCGCGAGGACGGCGGCTTATTTCTTGTCACCGCCCGTCTTGCCGGCATCGCCAGCCTTGGCGTTTGCATCTGAAGCGGTCGCTGGCGCGGCAGCCGCCGCGTCAGCAGCGGAAGCGGCAGGCGTTTCGACTTCCTCGACGGCCGGTTCCACCACGGAGACGAGCACCGGCGCTTCGTGCCCGTGCAGCACGGCCTTGACGCCCTTGGGCAGTTCGATGTCGTTGAGCGTCATGGAACTGCCTCTTTCCAGCTTGGAGAGGTCTACCTTGATGGCCTCTGGCAGGTCGGCGGGCAGGCAGGAAATTTCCAGCTCGGTCAGGATGTGGTTGACCAGGCATTTGTCGGTCTTGACAGCCGGCGATTCTTCTTCCCCGGTGTAGTGCAGCGGTACCCTCATGCTGATCCGGGTTTTGGCCGAGATGCGCTGGAAGTCCGCGTGCAGTATTTGCTGCTTGTAGGGGTGAACTTGCAGATCGCGCAGCAGTACCTGGCTGGTATTGCCAGCCAGCTCCATGTCCAGAATGGTGGAGTGGAAGGCTTCTTTCTTGATGGCCAGCCACAGGGCGTTGTGGTCAAGCTCAATGGGTTGGGGCTGGCCTTCACCGCCATAGACGATGCCCGGCACCTTGCCCGCGCGGCGCAGGCGGCGGCTCGCACCCGTTCCCTGTAGGCTGCGCTCGAAAGCGATAAATTTCATGGTTACAAAACTCCAGATGGAACCGACCGCGACCAGCCTGGCTCCGGTTACGAAAAAGCCGCACCGCGCGCCATTGCGCTCCAGACGCAGCCGCCAAAAGTCCTAGAACAGGGTGTCTTGCTCCAGGAACAGACTCATGACCGAATCCCCGCGCGCAATGCGCTGAATGGTCTGCGCGAACAGCGATGCGACGGAAACCTGGCGGATCTTGCCGCATTGCGCCGCCGCCGGGGTCAGCGGTATGGTGTTGGTGACGACCACCTCGACCAGCCCCGCGCCTTGCGCAATGCGCTCAATGGCCGGGCCGGAAAAAACCGGGTGCGTGCAGTAGGCATAGACCTTTTTGGCGCCGCGCGTCTTGAGCACTTCGGCCGCCTTGACCAGCGTGCCGGCGGTGTCGATCATGTCGTCCATGATGACGCAGTTGCGGCCCTCGATGTCGCCGATCACGTGCATCACCTCGCTGACGTTGGCCTTGGGGCGGCGCTTGTCGATGATGGCCAGATCGCCCCCCAATTGCTTGGCCAGCGCGCGCGCGCGCACCACGCCGCCCACGTCGGGGCTGACGACCAGCAGGTCGTCGTGGTCCGCCTTGCGCTTGAGGTCCTCCAGCAGCGCGGGGGACGAATAGATGTTGTCCACCGGGATGTCGAAAAAGCCCTGAATCTGGTCGGCGTGCAGGTCCATGGTCAATACGCTGTTCACGCCCACGGCTTGCAGCACGTTGGCCACCACCTTGGCCGAAATGGGCACGCGCGTGGAACGCGGACGCCGGTCCTGGCGCGCGTAGCCGAAATAGGGGATGACGGCGTTGATGCGGCCCGCCGAGGCGCGCCGCAGCGCGTCCACCATGATGAGCAGCTCCATCAAATTTTCGTTGGTGGGCGGACAAGTGGGCTGCACCAGGAATACTTCGCGGGCGCGCACGTTCTGCTTGACTTCGACCGTGACCTCGCCGTCGGAAAAACGCCCCACATCGATGGCTCCCAGCGGGATGCCCAGCAGGCTGGCGATTTCGCCGGACAGCGCCGGGTTGGCGTTACCCGTGAACACCAGAAAGTCGTTGAGATTGGCGGTGCCCGGTTGCATGGGATGCACGGTGTAAACAGTGGCGTGGATGCGCTGGAAACTCTGGCAGGGGAGGAAGGATTCGAACCTTCGCATGCCGGAATCAAAATCCGGTGCCTTAACCAGCTTGGCGACTCCCCTATGTCTAGCGGCTCATCAAGACTTGCGCCTTAATCAACCACCGCTTGCCGCCCATCCGTAAAGCGGATGCGCTGGCAGATTGCCGCAGATCCGAACCTGCCAATCCTGCCCTGGCGGTTGCGGAGCGACAGCCCCTGGAAACCGGGCAAAAACCGCGCTACCCGAACCGGTCATGCGGCCTGAAAGGCCCTGCCGCGCCAGCCAATCAAGGCTCAGCGCGACACCCGGACACAAAGTCTGGGCGACCGGTTGCAAGTCATTGCGGCCAAAGCCGTAAGGGTCTGCAACAAAGTGAGCTATTGTAGCAGGAGCGGTGTCGCGCGTCAGCGCTGGGGCGCTGAAAATTGCCGCGGTATCCAGCCCCTGCAACGGTTTGGCAACCAGAAAATGCGCCGCGGGCAAGTCAATGGGGCGGATGCACTCGCCCACGCCTTCGACCCAGGCATTGCGCCCGCGCACGAAAAACGGCACATCCGCGCCCAGCGGCAGGCCAATTTGCGTTAATTGATCGCGGTTCAGACCCAGCCGCCACAGACGGTTCAAGGCCAGCAATGCGCTAGCCGCGTCCGAGGAACCGCCGCCCATGCCCGCTTGTGCCGGGATGCGCTTGAGCACGCCGATGCGCACGCCTTGCGTACACCCGGTGGCTGTTTGCAGGGCGCGGGCGGCGCGCACGGTCAGGTCGTCCTGGGGCAAGGGCGCGCCCAAATCTTCGCGCGTAATGCGGCTTGAGGCGGTGCGCTCGAAATGCAGCGTGTCGCACCAGTCGATAAGCATAAAGGCCGATTGCAGCAGGTGATAGCCGTCGGGTCTGCGCCCGGTAACGTGCAAGAAGAGATTGAGTTTGGCCGGGGCCGGGATGTCCCAAAGCGCGCGCGGCATTTACCGATCCAGCGCAATGCGCAGTTGCGCCGCCGGGGCCGGGTAAAGGCGCCGGGCTGTCAACCGGCCTTGGGGCAGCGCGCTCAAATCCGCCTGCCAGCCGTCCACGGCAGTGTTCTGTCCGCCCAGCCAGATGAACAGCGCCTGCACGGGGATAGGCGCGCCGGTCACGCGCGCGGTCAGCTCGGCCAGCGAGGCGTAGGTTTGGGTCTGGACGCCTTCAACCAGTTCAGCGCTGCCCGGCCGCCAGCGCAACGCCGCCAAGGCATTGCCCAGCGGCGTGGTCAGGGTCAGTTGACCCACGTCGGCATTGCCTTCAAGCGTGAAGCCGGCGTAAAAAAGTTGCGGCTGCTCAGTCTCGATGGTAAGCGCCAGACGGCCGGACCACGGTCCGGTATCGGAGACCGGCATGGGTGGCGTTGTCGATGCCGGGAGCGATGTTGCGCAGCCCGATAGCGCCGCCAGCGCGGCAGATGCGCACAGCGCACCGATGATGGCGCGGCGCCGCGTGTCAATGGCCGGCAGGATCACGGCTGGGGAACCTTGAAGCGCTGTAGCGTTTTTTGCAGCGTTTCATTTTTGGCGTCCAGGCTCAATCCCTGCCGCCAGATGGCGCGGGCGGCGGCGTGCTCGCCCTGCATCCAGAGCACTTCGCCCAGATGCGCGGCGATTTCGGGATCGGGTTGTTGCTTGAGCGCGCCTTCCAGAATGCGCCGCGCTTGAGGCAGGTTGCCCAGGCGGTAGT
>JAIRQU010000160.1 GCA_031256305.1 Burkholderiaceae bacterium | reverse complement strand
GCCAGGTTGCGCTGGCTGGGTGTGAGGGCCGCCCACGCGGTCATGCGCTCTTGCAGGACTTGTTGCTCGCCAGGCGTCATGCGCGCGTAATGGCGCGAAACGGCCATCCAGTTGTGCTGCTGCTCGGCGTTAAGCTGCGGCCACTGGCCGGTCAACGGCGCCAGCGCTGTTTGCTGTTGCGGCGTCAGTTCGTCCCAGCGCGCCTGCGCCCACGCCGCGCCCGCTCCGCCCAGCGCCGCCGTGACAGCGAGCGTGAGCAGGGCAAGCGCGCGGCAAACACGGACAAAGCACATATCAAGAGATCAGTCACGCGCTACTGCGGCGGACGGCGCGTCGGTTTTAAGAAACTGCGCGAAACCCGGATCGGCATACGCCTGCGGCGGCAAATCGTCGGTGAGCAGCGCGGTATCCACGTTGGCGACATCGGTCGTGTGTTGATCGTCTTGCACTCCGTCGATGGCGACCAGCCCCGCCGCCAGCGCCAGCGCCACGGCAACCGAGATAAGGCCGCTCCACCAGCCCGCGCCATTGCCATCCAAACCTTTGCCCGCGCCCCAATGCCTCAAGCCATTGAAGCTGCCCCAGCCGCCAAAGCCGCCCAGCACAGCCGCGCCGCCGGCCTGGCCCAGAACGGCGGCCTGGCCCGCGTCTTGTGTGACGGTAACGGAAACCGGGCACTTGCGGCTGGCCAACGCCTGCTCTCGCGCGGCGCGCAGGCGTTCCTGCACGTCGCGGGGCAGATCAACCGCGCCAGCAGCAAGCCGCGCGGCAATACGCAGGCCCAGCCGGTGCTGACGGATTTCAGCGAGAGGGATGGTAGTGGTTTTCATGGCTTTATTCCTCTAGCATGGAGCGCCTGAGCCAAGGCACGGACCGCGCGGGAACAGTGTGTCTTGACACTGCCCTCCGAACAACCCATAACCGTCGCGGTCTCGGCGACATCCATTTCCTCCCAGTAACGCAGTAGGAAGGCTTCCCGTTGACGTGTAGGCAAATGGCTCACCTCCTCTTCGATCGTGTGCAGGGTTTGCGCCCGGCGCGCGATGTCCTCGGCGCTTTCGGCACCCTGACCGTCCGGGCCGGCGGACAGCAGTTCCAGCAAATCAAGCCCGTCATCACTTTCGGATTGCGGATTTTCAAAATCACTCAGATTGGAAAAAAGCGCCTTGCGCGTTTTCTGCCGCCGGAACCAATCCAGCGTGGTGGTGGAGAGAATGCGCTGGAACAGCAGCGGCAGTTCCGCCGCGGGCCGGTCGCCATAATGTTCGGCCAATTTCATCATGCTGTCCTGCACGATGTCGAGCGCCGCGTCCTCATCGCGCACATGGTAGAGCGAGCGCTTGTAGGCGCGTTTTTCAACGCTGCTTAAAAAATCGGCAAGTTCGGTGGCGGAGGCCAAAACAAGGTGAAATAGGTAAAGTCCGGTTCCGGTATTGTCGAGAAAGCCCGAAACCCCGATTAACGCAACCCCGCGCCGCCCGCATCGTCGGCGCGCTCAATCAGTTCAATCTTGTAGCCGTCCGGGTCGGTGACGAAAGCGATCACGGTCGCGCCGCCCTTGACCGGCCCAGGTTCACGGGTGATGCTGCCGCCAGCGGCGCGGATGCGGTCACAGGCGGCTCGCGCGTCGGGCACGCCGATGGCGATATGGCCGTAGGCATTGCCCGGATCGTAGCGATCCACGCCCCAGTTGTAGGTCAGTTCAATTTCGGCCTGACCGGGGTTGCCCCCCGCGTAACCCAGAAAGGCCAGCGTGTATTTGTATTCCGGGTTTTCAGAGCGGCGCAGCAATTCCATGCCCAGCACCTGGGTGTAGAAGGCGATTGAGCGATCCAGGTCGCCCACGCGCAACATCGTATGTAACAGTCTCATGATTGGATCGGGATTGGGCGGCGCACCCGGCGCCGCGAATGCAAGCGGATATTGTCCGATTATGCTTGGCGGCATGACCGACGATGCCATTGCCCAGCTTACCACCGTGGAGCTATACACCGGCGCGGACGGCGTGGCGCGCTTTCGCGCCGCGTCGCTGCCCTTATCCGCGGGCAACCCGCTGACGCGCCTGACGCCGCTGGCGCCTTCGGGCGGCTGGCAGTTGCGGCGCAGCCCGGCGGATTTTGAAAGCGATTTTCATTGCACCACCGATCCGCAGTGGCTGGTCGTCCTGGCCGGACGCATGGAGATCGGTCTGCGCGATGGCAGCGCGCGGGTGTTCGGCCCGGGCGAATTTTTCTATTCCAACGACACGCTGCCCGCTGGCGCGGCGTTCGACCCGGCGCGGCACGGCCATCGCAGCCGCGCGCTGGCCGGGCCTCTGGTCACGCTGTTCGTGCGCGCGGCGCGGATGACGGCGTAAAGCCCGCGCCGCTCCGGCTCAAAACCGTTTGCCGCCGCTGGGGAAGGTGCCCGCGGCGTGCGAAGCCCCACCGCCGCGATTGTTGTTGTTACGTCCGCCGCGATTGTTGTTGCGCCCGCCGCCGGACTTGCCGCCCATCAGATCAACGCTGGTCTTGGTCGGATCGGGCTGGCCGCCCGCATCGTAGGCCGAACGCGGGCCATTGTTGCGCTTGCGACCGTTAAGGTTGGTTTGCAGCGGGTCGATATGGCGCGGCAGGAAATCCAGATCGTCATCGCGCCCGTCGTCATCACCACCAGAAGCGGCGTTTTCGCGCGGCGCGTAAGCGTTGTTGTTGCCGCCGCCATAGCGGTCGTTGCGCGGCGGATAAGGGCGACCCTGCGGGTTGCCGCCGCCAAGGTTGCGCCGCTGGCCGCTGCGTTTGAGGTAGCGGTTACGGCGCGGGCCGCGTTCGTTGAACCCCGGCGCGCCTTGCGGCATCTCTTGCGCGGGCTGCTGCTGCGCGTAAGCGCCGCCGCTGTCGGCGGGCGACGCGGCGTTGCCGTAATCGGCGCGGGCCTGATCGGACGCGGGGCGCGGACTGCCGTACTGATTGCCCTGACCGGCGTGCCGGTTGCCGCGGTTTTCGCGGATGCGCTCCATCATGGCCTGGCGCGCGGCGCGAGCCGCGGTCTGCATCACTTCGCGGCTGGGCGGCTTGCCCAGACCGCCCCACAGGGTTTGACGGCCCATGGCGACAGGTTCGGCTTTCTCGTCCGGGTCGGGGCCATAGCTTTCCAGAATTTCAACCGGAATTTGCTGGCGGGTAAAGCGCTCGATTTCCATCATGAAGCCTTCCTCGTCCAGACACACCAGGCTGACCGCCTTGCCCGACGCGCCGGCGCGCCCGGTGCGGCCTATGCGATGCACATAGTCCTCTGGCACGTTGGGAATGTCGTAATTGACGACGTAGGGCAGATCGTCGATGTCGATGCCGCGCGCGGCAATATCGGTGGCCGCCAGCGCGCGCAAGGCGCCACTTTTGAAATCGGCCAGCGCCTGGGTGCGCGCGCTCTGGCTCTTATTGCCGTGCAGCGCCATGGCCTGAATACCGCGCTTGTCCAGATAGTCGGCCACCTGGTTGGCGCCGTATTTGGTGCGGGTAAACACCAGCGCCTGCGAGATGTTGCCGCTTTCGATCAGATGCGCCAGCACCTCTTTCTTGTGGTTGCGCCCCACCGGGTAAATAACTTGTGCGATGCGCTCGACCGTGCTGTTGGGCGGCGTGACCTGAATGCTCTGGGGGCTTTTGAGCAGCCCCGCCGCCAGCGCGCGGATGTCGTCGCTGAA
>JAIRQU010000123.1 GCA_031256305.1 Burkholderiaceae bacterium | reverse complement strand
TCTGCAAGCCATCGTGCAACGGTTCAAGGAAAACCGGCTGGCCAAGGGGCTATACGTGGCGCTGGGACGCACGCTCAACCTCAAGACCATCACCTGCCCGGTGTATCTGCTGGCGGGCGAGTCCGACGACATCACCACGCCCGAACAAGTGCTCAACGCGCGCAAATACCTGGGCGCCCCCGCCGCGCATATCACCAGCCGCACCGTGCCCGGCGGCCACATCGGCCTGTTTATGGGATCGCGCACGCTCAAGGACACTTGGCCGGGCATCGCGGGATGGATCGTGGCCAACGGGCGCTGACCGGCTGCGTCGGCATTTTTTGGGGTATTCCGTCAGCCGGGAATGGCTGGACGCTGCTAGCCGATGCCGCGCCGCTGGCGGCTGCCGAACCCTATGGCGACTTTCTCGATCACCCGCGGGGCCATTACGAACTGTGGGAGCACTGGAAGGCGCAAGGCGCCGCCGCGCCGCTGGAAATATCCGTCGCGCAAGCCATTGCCCGCCACGAGTATGAGGACTTTCCGCGCGGGCGCATCGTCTTTGATGTCAAAAACCGCCGCTTCATCGTCTATGCCGACCGGCGGCTGCAACAAGAGGGCACGCTGGCAGCCATCGCCCGGCAATTCGGGCTGAAACCCGGCACCTTTGTCGTGCGCTCCGACAGCCATTACCGGAGCCGAGGATAGGTTCAGGACAAAAACCCAATCTCCGCCAACGCCGCCCGGATACCTTCCAGCGCGGCCAGCGCCCCTATCGGCACGCTGATATGGCCGGCCCTGGAAACTTCCGGGTCGCGCAGGTTAATCCGAATTAATGGATAGCCGGTGCGTTTTCCTATCCTGCGGATCGTGGCAATGGTTTTGCCCGTACCCAGTTCAAGAACGACGGGATCCCAGCCCCGCCTTCCGCAAGGCCGGATAAGCGCGCCCAAACCCCTCTGGCCGCCCGGAAATCGGGCAGCCCCGAATCGACGCCCATGCCCGCGCCAGCGGTGGAAGATTGGGCAATTTGCTCGGCGCAACGGTCGAAAAGAAAAGGATCGAAAATCATGCTGGACAAGATTATCCGACGTCATCAGGAGAACACTAGCCTCCCGGCAGTCACATCGGCCTGTTCACGGGTATGCACATTTAAGATTGCATAGTGTACTAAGTTGGATTGAAAGTTCGTTGGAAAACAAATCGACCGAGATCAGTAGCAGGCAGGGTGAGTGCCGCAACTCCAAACCAAACACGCTTGCGGCTGCGGTTATTGATTATTCTTTTTGACCAAAGCTTGTTTTAGCAGAGTAATATCCTCATCTAAGCTTGCAAGCGCACCCAATGCACACGAGAAAACTTTAATTTCACCGCAAACTCAAACTATATTTGTCATAAGCTTGTTATCCACCGTTAAAACCATTGAATACGCCGTTGCATTATTGTTATTATCGTCAGACACGGTAGCAATATTAATCACAAATATAGCATTATCAACACTATACGTAACAAAATAAGATGATGATTTATTTATTTGCTCTTTTAGCTGATAAACAAAATCGCGTCCAACTCTGTCTTCCGCTCCCGTGTTGGCATCAATATACAGGGGTAATTTCTGCGATTGCTGTGCCAAAGCTGCTGTTGGAAGCATTATTAATAATAACCAAACAATGCCTAAAGACGCAATAAAATTGCGATAAAATTTCATGATAAACGCCATCTGTACAAATGAATTACAGAAATAACAATCCCGGCATCTAGCTCCGAGAAACTAAAATTCTGCTGTCCTCCAGACAACCACCCGTAAATGTCGGATCCCGGACGATCATAAGGTCTCTTGTGGAACAAAATAGGATGTTGTCCCACTGATGCATGGCTTGTATGAGCGTTTGCTAAAGATCGTCTGCGCTGCCTTGCTACTCAACGAGGACGATCAGGTACGGAGGGAACAGTCAAATCATTCCCATCAAGACCGGATTTAGGGACTTTAATGGCAGTTCCCGGAATCACACGACCGCCTAGCCGTCTGATGGCATCTTCTGTTCCTTTCCGTTTGGATTTGATGTAGTCATCCTCAGAAATACTATATTTTTCAAATGAATGGACGGTGACGTCAATATTGTTCATGATTAATCTCCATAAGTTCAATTTGACAGAAATAACTCAATAACCATCCACGGTTGCTGGCCATTGAGCAGGACACCGGAGGGTGCTACATACGATACGTGAAGCAAACTCCGTAGATGCAAATGTAGCACAAAGTCATGCTTGCAGCGTGTCCGCCAAGCTCACGCCGCCTGCTGCGTTGCCCAATTCCAACAACTTACGCGCCATCCTGGCGTACTGGTTGCGCCTGCACCGGGTGCGCAAGGGCTGGTCGCAGGAACGGCTGGCGCTGGAGTGCGAGCTGGATCGCACCTATGTTTCAGCCGTGGAACGTCTGCACTGGAATGTGTCGCTGTCCAACCTGGAGCGTTTTGCGCAGGCGCTGGAGGTGCCGCCGTGGTCGCTGCTGATGCCGCCACAAACACAGGACGATGTGACCGCCGAACACTGACGCCAGACGCCGCCATAATCACGCGCATGATGACATTCGCTTTCCGCTCTTTTCGCGCCGCGCTGGTTTGCGCCGCCGCGGCATGGCTGGCGCTGGCCGCACACGCGCAGCCGCAAGCGCAGCCCGCCCCGCAAGGCCAGCCGCAGATGGATTTGCCGCGCACGCAGTTGACGGCAGGCATGTACCGGCTGAACGTGCAGGTGGCGCGTGCACAGCAGGAGCTGGAAACGGGGTTGATGTTCCGCCGCCAGATGCCCGCTTACGAGGGCATGCTGTTCGTTTTCGACCGCCCCGGCGTGCAGTGCTTCTGGATGAAGAACACGCTGCTGCCGCTGACGGCGGCCTTTATCGCCGACGACGGCGCCATCGTCAACCTGGCCGACATGGCGCCCATGACCGTGGACAACCATTGCTCGACCGCGCCGGTGCGCTATGTGCTGGAAGTCAACCAGGGCTGGTTTGCGCAGCGCCACATCCGCGCGGGAGCCAAGCTGGGCGGGGATGTGTTCAGCAAGATAAGCGACAACAAAATAGAGTAGCGGTTGGCGGTAGGCACACGCGCCCCTGCAACCGGTTCCCGCGCGCTAGAGTGGTTTTGATTCAAGTGCGTGCGTCACAATCGTAGCGCTCGCGCCACCCTCTCCCACAGAGGGAGAGGGGTCATGTAAAGGCATGCACACGCCACTCTCAAACAGCCTTTTCAGTTCAAGGCACGGCGGGATAAACCGTACTGTTTAGTCAAAATTTTTCTGCGCAAAGTCCCAGTTGGCCAGCTTGTCCAGAAAGACTTCGACAAACTTCTGGCGGGCATTGCGGTAGTCGATGTAATAGGCGTGCTCCCACACGTCCACGGTCAGCAGCGCCGCGCCTTCTCCGCTTTTGAGCGGGGTGCCCGCCGCGCCGGTGTTGAGGATGTCCACGCTGCCGCCGGCTTTTTTAATCAGCCAGGTCCAGCCGCTGCCAAAGTTGCCCACGGCGCTGGCGACAAAAGCCTTTTTGAAGTCGGCAAAGCTGCCCCATTTCTGGTCGATGGCCATCAGCAGCGCGCCGGACGGCTGGCCGCCGCCCTCGGGTTTGAGGCAGTTCCAGAAGAAGGTGTGGTTCCAGATTTGCGCGGCCTGGTTGTAGATGCCGCCAGAGGCGCGCTTGATGACCTCTTCGAGCGGCAGGTTCTCGAACTCGGTGCCTTTTTGCAGCTCGTTGAGCTTGTCCACGTAAGCCTTGTGGTGCTTGCCGTGGTGGTATTCCAGCGTCTCGCGGCTGTAGGCGGGCGCCAGCGCGTCGATGGCAAAGGGCAGCGGGGGCAAGATGCGTTCCGTCATGAGATGTACTCCTGTCTTGAAAATCTAGGGGATTGCGGGAATGCGGTTCTCCATGATAGGGGCGATTAATCTTTCTTGCCCTCGGCGGCGGAGAAAACCCGCGTGACCTGCAACCCGATGCGCCCATCGGCCAGTTGCGCGGCCAGGGCCTGACCGGGCCGCGCCCGGGCCGCGCGGGTCACGGGCTGGCCGCTGGCATCTTCCAGCCAGGTGTAGCCGCGCGCCAGTACCTGTTCGGGCGCCAGCGCGGACAGGCGCAAGTCCAGGCGTTGCACACGCTCGCACTGGCGCGCCAGCAGCGCGTGCGCGGCGGCGGGCAGGCGCTCGGCCAGCCGCGCCAGATGCGTTTGCTGCCGGGCCAGCGGCATTTGCACCGCGCGCGACCAGCGCAGGGCGCGCTGGCTGGTGGCTGCGCTCTCGGCCAGCGCGCGCAGCCGTAGCGCATGGTTCAGGCGCTCGGCCAAGGCCGCCAGACGCGGACGCGCGGCGTCGCTGCGGGCGGCAGGAGACGGCAGCCGCGCGGCCAAGGCATCAAACCGCTGCGCTTCGCGCTCCAGCCGCCCGGTAGCCGCGCGCCGCAAGCGCGCTTGTTGCGCGCGCAGCCGCTCGACTTCGTCCGCGCGCGGCGCGGCGGCCAGTTCGGCGGCGGCGGTGGGCGTGGGCGCACGCACGTCGGCGGCAAAGTCGGCCAGGGTGAAATCGGTTTCGTGTCCGATGCCGGTCATCACCGGCACGGGACTTTGCGCGATGGCGCGCACCAGCGCCTCGTCGTTGAAAGTCCACAGGTCCTCGATAGCTCCGCCGCCGCGCACTAACAAAATCAAGTCGATAGGCAGCCGCCCGCCATGCGCCGCGCGATACAGTTTTTGTAGCGCCGCAATGAGTTGTGTCGGGGCTTCTGCGCCCTGAACGGCGGCAGGCGCAAACCATACCGGCACATACGGCGCGCGCCGCGCCAATGCCGTTAGCACATCGTGCAAGGCCGCCGCCTGGGGCGATGTCACCAGCCCGATACTGCGCGGGAAGGCTGGCGCGGCGCGCTTGCGTTCGGGCGCAAACAGGCCATCAGCTTCCAGCCGTGCCTTCAGGCGCAAAAACCGCTCGAACAGTTCGCCCTGCCCGGCGCGGCGCAGGGATTCGACGATCAGTTGCAGGTCGCCGCGCGGCTCATACACGGCCAGGCGTCCGCGCGCCTCCACCTGGTCGCCCTCGCGCGGCTCGAAGCCCAGCAGCAGGGACGCGCGCCGGAACATGGCGCAGCGGATTTGCCCCGCGTCGTCCTTGAGCGCAAAGTAGCAATGCCCGCTGCCCGCGCGCGCGAAAGCCGTAACCTCGCCGCGTACCGCGACAGGATTGAAACGCGCCTCCAGCGCATCGGCCACGGCGCGCACCAGCGCCCCCACGGCCCAGACGCGCGGCGCGGCGCTTGGCAACCGATTGCCGGGGTACGGATTCACGCCTGCTCCCGGCCCAAAACGGCCCGGCAAGCTGCATCGCTCCACAGTTTCCGGACAACTAGGCAGAAGCGGGAATTTTTCACATTGTTATCCAGAAAATTATGTATCATAATGTAACATACTGATTTGGAATATAAAATAATTGCACAAATTTTAAGCAAATTTTAGCAAATCGCGCCACGGTGTT
>JAIRQU010000083.1 GCA_031256305.1 Burkholderiaceae bacterium | reverse complement strand
TGTGCCGCACGCTGATGCCTTCGTTGCGAAAGCTCCGGTTGATCTCGAACACGCGCTCGAAGCCGCCGACGATCAGGCGCTTGAGGTACAGCTCCGGCGCGATGCGCAAGAACATGTCCTGATTGAGCGCGTTGTGGTGCGTGACAAAAGGCTTGGCGTTGGCGCCGCCCGGTATCGGGTGCAGCATGGGCGTTTCCACTTCCAGAAAGCCATGCCCGGTCATGAAGGCGCGCATCACCGCCAGCAGCTTGCCGCGCAGGGCAAAGCGCGCCCGCGCGTCCTCGTCCATGATGAGTTCGACGTAGCGCTGGCGGTATTTCAATTCCTGATCCTGCATGCCGTGGAACTTGTCGGGCAGCGGGCGCAGGCTTTTGGTGAGCAGCCGGATGCGCGTGGCGTGCAGCGACAGCTCGTCGGTGCGGGTCTTGAACACATACCCCTCGGCGGCCATGATGTCGCCCAGGTCCCAGTGCTTGAAGGCGTCGTAGGCCGCCTCGCCCACCGCGTCGCGCGTAACGTAGATTTGCAGCCGCCCGGTGGCATCCTGCACCGTGGCGAAGCTGGCCTTGCCCATGACGCGCTTGAGCATCATGCGGCCCGCGATGCTGGCGGAAATGGTTTTGCCCGCCGCGATGTCGGCGTCGAATTGTTCCTTGCCGACAGGGCCGTAATCAGCCAGCAGCGCCGCCGCGCGGTTCTTGGGCTTGAAATCGTTGGGGAACGCCACCGGCCCGCCCGCCGCTTGCGCCGCGCGCAGCGCCTTCAATTTTTCGCGCCGTTCGGCGATGAGCTTGTTTTCGTCTTGTTCGGCGGCGGGGAATGTCGAGTCTTGGGTCACGGCGGCGGTTCGGTGGAGTAAAGGCGTGGCGGATAATTTCAAATTTGCCGCGCTCAAACTGTTAATTCTAGGTCTGAGGCGGCTGTTTGCCTGTCCGTTTTTATTTGCCATGCTGCGTGCCACCTTGACCCTGCTTGCCGGCGGCGCGCTGGCGCAAGCCGTGCCGCTGCTGTTATGGCCGTTCATCACGCGGCTGTTCACGCCTGCGGCGCTGGGGGTCTATACCGCTTTCAGCACAGTGGCTGCCACCGTGGCGGTGGTTGCGTGTGCGCGTTACGAATATGCGCTGCCGCTGGCACGCGAGCCGGAACCAGCCGCGCGCCTGCTGGCGCTGTGTCTGCGCGTGGCGCTGGCGGCGGTCGCGGCGTCGGTGGCGCTGGCCTGGGGGCTGGCGCGCTGGGTGCATCTGCCGTTGGCGGCCTGGCTGCCGGTTACGGTGGCGGCGAGCGGTTTGCTGTCGCTGTTCATGATGTGGAGCAACCGCGCCGGCCGCTTTCGCGCGCTGGCCGTCAGCCGCGTGATGCAATACGGCGGCGCCGCGGCGCTGCAATTGTTGCTGGGCGCGTTGCTCTGGCGCGGCGCGGCCAACGGCGCGCAAGGCGCTTGGGCGCTGGCGCTGGGGCCGGTGCTGGCGCTGGGGCTGGCTGTGTTGCCGCTGCTGCGGCCCGTGCCGCAAGGCGGCTGGCGGAGCGTGCTGGCGGGCCAGGGTTTGCGCGAGGTTGCGCGGCGTTACCGGGACTTTCCGCTGCTCAACACGCCCCATGCGTTTCTGGGCACGTTGCAGGACGCGCTGGCCGCGGCGCTGTTGATCGCTTGGTCGGGTAACGCGGCGGCGGGCTTCTGGGGCCTGGCGCTGCGCTATCTGAAAGCGCCCGCCACGCTGGTGGGCACGGCGGTATCGCAGGCGCTGTATCCCAAGCTGACGCAAGCCGGTCCCGCCGAGGCGCGACGCGCCGTGCGCGAAGTCATGGCGATTTTGGGCGCGATAGCCTGCGCGCTGATGGCCGTTCTGCTGACGGCGGGGCCGTGGCTGTTCGAGCGCGTGTTCGGCGCGTCCTGGCGCACGGCGGGCGAATTGGCGCGGGCGCTGGCACCCTACATTGCCGCGCATTTCGTGGCCGCGCCGCTGGCGGTGGTGACGATGGCCTGGCAAGCGCAGCGCTGGGCGTTCCGGCTGGCCGTGGCGGGACAGGTGGTGTTTCTGGCGTGCTTGGCCTGGGGGCTGTGGACGGGCGGCGCGGCGCACGGCCTGCTGCGCGGCGCGTGGGCGGTATCGGCGGGCATGGCGCTTTACTTTGGCTATTACTTCTGGCGGTTGGCGCGCTGGGAGGCGATTCCAGCACCCGCCGTGCAAGAAGGCGCACAAGGAGCGCCGCGATGAATCTATCCACGGCACTGCGCGCGCGCATCAATGGCTGGCGGCGGCGGCTGTGGCGGGCGGTGTTCTTCCGCATGTTGTTTGGCGAGGCAGGGCAGGGCGGGGCGCTGTTATCGTTGACGCGCTTGTCGCCCACGGTGTGCATCGAACACCCGGAAGGACTGCAACTGGCCGACGACGTGTTCATCGGGCACTTTAATTTCATCGAGGCCAGCGGCGGCGTGCGCATCGGGCGCGGCGTGCAGATCACCAACTTTGTGAGCATCGTCAGCCACAGCACGCACCGCAGCGTGCGCGTGGCGGCGGCGCTGTCGGGCCAGCCCGCGTTGCTGGCCGGGGCGCGGCGCGCGGGCGACGTGCGCGCGGCGGTGGATATTGGCGCGTATGGCTTTATCGGTCCGCACAGTACGGTTGAAGCGGGCGCGCGGTTGGGCCGGGCCTGTCTGGTGCAGGCGCACAGCCTGGTGCGCGGCGCGTTCCCGG
>JAIRQU010000039.1 GCA_031256305.1 Burkholderiaceae bacterium | reverse complement strand
GAGCATGTAGAGCGCGCCGTGCGGCTTGACGTGCCGCACATCCGCGCCGTGCAGCCGCGCGAACTCGCGCAGCGCGCCGAGCTGGAACACGATGTCGTTGACCAGCGCCTGCGGCGTTTCGGTGATGGTGCGGCGGCCAAAGCCCGCCAGATCACGAAAGCCGGGATGCGCGCCGATGCCCACGCCCGACGCCTTGGCAAGTTGCACGGTCTGGGCCATGATGTTGGGATCGCCCGCGTGGAAGCCGGTGGCGATGTTGGCCGAACTGATGAGCGGCATGATGGCTTCATCAATGCCCTCGCTGATCTTCCAGGGGCCGAACCCCTCGCCCATGTCGGAATTGAGGTCAACGGTATGCTTGTTCATGCTGAAATTTCCAGAGAGAAACGGGGGCGCTGCCTCGGCAATCCCCAGAATGTCTGACGGCGCGGACCAGGCCGTGACAAAGGCTGCGCGCATAGCAAAAGCTGATGACGGTATCAGCACGTTTCATGTTCGTCTTTGTCTCCCCATACGTCTGTTCGTTTGAACCAGCATGGCCGTTGCTTTCGGACTGCTGGGCGGGAGAGCAATGTAACGTGGGCTGATGCTCTCGTGCAGACCCAATTTCTGTTTTTTAATGGAACCACTTAAGCGGTTGCCACGCGAATTGCCTTAGCCAGTATGGCGAAGCGCGCTGCGATGGCGTCGGTTTCCACATGGCCATACCCCAGCAGCAAGCCCGGTTGGCGGCGCGCGGCGTTCTGGTAGTAACGCGACAGGGGGCGCGTCAATACATCGCCAGCCAGCGCCGCATCGGCCACCGCCACGTCGTCGCTGCCGGGCGGCAGGCCCAGCGCTAGGTGCAGGCCCGAAGCGCCGTCATGCACGGGCAAGGCGTCGCCAAATTCGCCGCGGATGGCCGCCAGCAGCGCCTCGCGCCGCTGGGCATACACGCCGCGCATGCGTCGGATATGCGAGACGAAGTGCCCTTCGGCAATAAAGTCGGCCAGTACCGCCTGGGTGAGGATCTGTCCGCCCCGGAACATTTCGGCCAGGCCGGTCGCAAAGGCATCGACCAGCGCGGGCGCGACCACCAGGTAGCCCATGCGCAAACTGGGAAACAGTACCTTGGAGAACGTCCCCATGTAGAGCACCCGTCCGCCTTCGTCCAGACCCTGCAATGAAGGCAAAGGCCGGCTGCCGTAGCGGAACTCGCTGTCGTAGTCGTCCTCGGCGATCCACGCGCCGGCGGCCTGCGCGGTCGCCAACAACTGGCGGCGGCGCGCCAGGCTCATCACTGAGCCGAGCGGATACTGGTGCGAGGGCGAGACCACCACCAGCCTGGGCGGTTTTCCATGCTTGCGGCCCGCGCCGGATTCAAAGCGCAGACCCTCGCCGTCCACCGGCAGCGCCGCGATGCGCAGGCCCGCTGCGACCAGCACGCTGCGCACGCCCCAATAGCCGGGGTCTTCCATCCAGGCGATGTCGCCGGGGTTGCACAGCAGTTGGGCGATGAGCTGCAAGGACGGGTGTATGCCCGCCGTGATGATGATTTGTTCGGGCGCGCAACGCACGCCGCGCGCGGTGCGCAGATAGTCGGCCAGCGCGGCGCGCAGCGGCGGATAACCAGAGCTGACCGGGTAAGTGAGCAGCGCCGGCGAGGGCTTGCGCAACAGCCGGTTGTGCAGCCGCGACCAGATGCGCGCCGGGAACATCCGCACTTCCGGGATGCCTGGCATGAAAGCGCCCCATTGGCGCGGGCTGGCCCCCGCGTCGCGCACCAGCGTATAGCCGCGCGCGGAAAGCATCGGCGCGCCCGGCGCGCTGGCCCGGACGGTTGACGGAGACTGCGCGCGCCGCGCGGGCGGCGCGTCCAGCCGGTCCGGCGCGGTATCCGCCACGAAGGTGCCACTGCCCACGCCCGCCAATACGTAGCCTTCCGCGCCGAGTTGCTCGTACACGTGGATCACGGTATTGCGCGCGATGCCCAGCTCCGCCGCCAGTTGCCGCGATGACGGCAAGCGCGTGCCGGGCTGCAATTCGTTGCGCAGGATGCCTTCTTGCAGCACGCGGTACAGGCGGCGATGATCCGGCTCGCCGCCGGAGCCGGCGCGCTCGAAACGGCGCAGCAGGTAATCAACCGGCATACTGGCCCGGTGCGCGGAAAGCCGGTTGATTTTTGAAGGTTTGGGGGCAGCGGAGGGACGGCCGATTGGTTCCATCGTAAAAACTCGATTGGGTCTTATTTTAAGGAGCCAATTGACGCATACTGTTTTTCTTTAACCTGGGTCACACCTGCTGACTGCTCCCGATTGCCATGAACACTGCTCCTGCCCCGCAACAAAACGCCCAATGGAAAGCTCGCCGCCTGGCCGCCACGCCGCGCGGCGTTGGCGTGATGACCGACTGCTATGCTGAACGCGCCGAAAACGCCCAGTTCTGGGACGTGCAAGGCAAGCGCTACATCGACTTTGCCGCCGGCATCGCGGTGCTCAACACCGGCCATCGCCACCCGCGCGTGGTGCGGGCCGTGCGCGAGCAGCTTGATCGTTTTACCCACACGGCCTATCAGATCGTGCCCTACGGCAGCTACGTTGAACTGGCCGAACGCCTGAACGCGCTCACGCCCGGCGACTATGCCAAAAAGACGGCGTTCTTCACCACCGGCGTGGAAGCGGTTGAAAACGCCATCAAGATCGCGCGGGCCTATACGGGCCGTCCGGGCGTCATCGCGCTGACCGGCGCGTTTCATGGCCGCACCTTCATGGGCATGTCGCTCACTGGCAAGGTCACGCCGTACAAGACCGGCTTTGGCCCGCTGCTCAACGGCATCTACCACGTGCCCGCGCCGATTGCGCTGCACGGCGTGAGCGTGCAGGACGCGCTGGACGCCATCGCCCGCCTGCTCAAGGCGGACATCGACCCGCGCCAGGTCGCGGCGGTCATCCTGGAGCCGGTGCAGGGCGAAGGCGGTTTTTACCCGATGCCCGCCGAGTTTGTGCGCGCCATCCGCGCCCTGTGCGACGAGCACGGCATGGTCATGATCGCCGACGAAGTGCAAACCGGCTTTGCCCGCACCGGCAAGCTGTTCGCCATGGAACACACCGGCGTGGCACCCGACCTAATGACCGTGGCCAAGAGCCTGGGCGGGGGTATGCCGCTGTCGGGCGTGACGGGTCGCGCCGAAATCATGGACGCGCCCGCCCCCGGCGGCTTGGGCGGCACCTACGCGGGCAACCCGCTGGCCGTGGCGGCTGCCCTGGCGGTGCTGGACATCATCGCCGACGAAAAACTGTGCGAGCGCGCCACCCTGCTGGGCCAGCGTTTGATGGATGCGCTCAATGCCGCCAAGGTCAGGCAGCCGCGCATCGCCCAAGTGCGCGGTCTGGGCGCGATGGTGGCGGTCGAATTCAACACGCCCGAAGGCAAGCCCGACGCCGATTTCACCCAGGCCGTGCAAAAGCGCGCGCTGGACGCGGGCCTGCTGCTGCTGACCTGCGGCGTGTACGGCAACGTCATCCGTTTTCTGTTTCCGCTCACCATTGAAGAGGCGGTGTTCGAGGAAGGGCTGTCCATCCTGCAACAGGCGCTGCAAGGCTGAACGCCCGGCTCGCGTCACGCGGTTGCCGGACAATCCGGCCCATGATGGCTTGCCAGACTGCCCCATCAGCCCTTTCCGCCGCGCCCGATCCGCGCGCCGCGCCAGCGCTTTTCTGGAATATCTGTACCGCGTGGCGGTCACGCAAGCCTTGCCTGAGCGGGTGTTGGCGGCGCATTT
>JAIRQU010000274.1 GCA_031256305.1 Burkholderiaceae bacterium | reverse complement strand
CTGCTGGTCAAGGCCGGATCGGGCTTGGCGACCTTGGGCCACCCCACCAGCGCGGGCGTGCCGCCCGCAGTGGTGCAAGATACTTTGGTGTTGGAATACAACAACATCGTTCAATTGGAGGCTGCCTTTGACGAGCATGGCCGTGCCATTGCCGGCCTCATCATGGAACCGATCGCGGGCAACATGAACTTTGTGCGCGCCAGCGTTGAATTCACCCGCCGTTGTCAACAACTGTGCCGCCGGTATGGCGCGCTGTTTATCTACGACGAGGTTATGACCGGCTGCCGCGTGGCGCTGGGCGGCGCGCAGAGCCTGTACGCGCGTCAGATTCCCGACTTCTCGCCAGATATCACCATGCTAGGTAAAGTCATCGGCGGCGGTATGCCGCTGGCTGCTTTCGGCGGCAAACGCGCCGTCATGGAACAGCTTGCGCCAATCGGCCCGGTCTATCAGGCGGGCACTTTAGCGGGCAACCCCGCCGCCACCGCCTGCGGTCTGGCTACGCTGCACGAAATCGCCAAGCCGGACTTCTTCGGCCAATTGTCGGCCAAAACACGCGCTCTGGCCGATGGCTTCAAGGCTGCCGCCGACCGCGCCGGCGTGCCACTTACCGTGGATTGCGAAGGCGGCATGTTCGGCTTTTTCCTGCGCCCGGAACTGCCCCGGAACTACGGGCAGGTGTTGCAAAGCGACGCCGAAGGGTTCAAACGCCTGTTTCACGGCCTGTTGGCGCGCGGCATTTACACCGCTCCCTCGCCCTACGAAGCCGGGTTTGTCAGCATCACCCACGACGCTGAAACTTTGCAAGTTACCCTGGACGCGGCGACGGCGGCTTTCGCGGCGCTGTAATGGCACAAGCAAGCGCTGAATTTGTATCAAGGCAAAGCTATAACGTTGCCATACCCCAGATTGCTTGAGAGTCAATTTTCAGGAAAGCCCATCATGAAAACCCCCGTTCTGTCCGGCATTGTCATAACCGCATGGCTGGTCATGGGCCACGGCGCTTGGGCGCAATCGGCCAATGGCGGCCCCAATGCCGACAAGCCTCCCATGCAGGCGCAGGAATTGGCCCGCCTGGTGCCCAAGGATGCTTCCCAATCCAAGTCCGTGGACATCAGCAGACAAGGCGCCAACAACGTTTACCGTTACGACAAGAGCGGCGTCAATTGCTCGCTCTACCCTGCCCGGTGCCGGGGCGAGAATTATTGATCTTGCCAGCCGCCCGGCATTCAAATACCTGACAGCAGTAAAAACGGCCTAGCTAGGCCTGCCAGGCCGTTTTCGTTGTCGCACATCAAGCGCGGGGTTCAGTCTGTGCGGTGTTGAGCACCATTTTTTCCTTGATGCGGGCCGAGCGTCCGCTGCGTTCGCGCAGATAGTAGAGCTTGGCGCGGCGCACGTCGCCGCGGCGCTTGACTTCGATGCCGGCGATCAGCGGGCTGTAAGTCTGGAAGGTACGCTCGACGCCCTCGCCGCTGGAAATTTTGCGTACCGTAAAGGCGCTGTTCAGACCCCGGTTGCGCTTGGCGATAACCACGCCTTCGTAGGCTTGCACGCGCTTGCGGCTGCCTTCAACTACGTTAACACTGACGATTACCGTGTCACCCGGCGCAAATTCGGGAATGTTCTTGCCCAGGCGGGCAATCTCTTCTTGTTCGAGAGTCTGGATCAGGTTCATCTGAGGTTCCTGTTCGATCATGCGCGCGCTACGCTAGGGGCGGCAGCCGGGCGAAGGGTTGTCCGACGCTCCGGCCTGGTTACTGTGCCGCGGCCGGCAGAGGATCGAAAAGTTTTTAATTATAGCCCGGATAACCCGCGCAGATACGCCTCATCCTGAGCGTTGAGCCGTCCAGCGGCGCGGGCGGCGGCAATCAGGTCGGGGCGCGCGGCGGCGGTCAGCGCCAGCGATTGTTCGCGCCGCCAGCGCTGGATATGCGCGTGGTGGCCCGACAGCAGCGCCTGCGGCGCGCTTGCGCCGCGCCACGCTTCGGGCCGGGTGTAATGGGGGCTGTCGAGCAGGCCGTCCAGCGCGGGGTTGAAGCTGTCGAGCTGGCTGCTGGCGGCGTCGTGCAGCACGCCCGGTTGCAGGCGCGCCACGGCGTCCAACAGCGCCAGCGCGGCGATTTCGCCGCCGGAGAGTACAAAGTCGCCCAGGCTGATCTGGTGCGTGACGTAAGCGTTGATGAAGCGCTGGTCTATGCCTTCGTAACGGCCGCAGACCAAGATCGCGCCTTGCCCGGCGGCCGCCCAATGCTCGGCCATGCCGTGATCAAACTTGCGGCCTGCGGGCGAAAACAGCACGACGAGCGTTTGCGCATTTTGCGCATCGGCCCGGTTGGCGTGGATCGCCTCGACGCAGCGCGCCAGCGGTTCGGCCAGCATCACCATGCCAGGGCCGCCGCCAAAGGGCCGGTCATCCACGCGCCGGTATTGGCCTTCGGCAAAGTCGCGCAACTGCCAGAGCCTGACCTGCACCTGCCCGCTTTCAAAAGCGCGGCGCGTAACGCCCGCCGTCATAAAGGGCGCGAACAATTCCGGGAACAGCGTGATGATGTCAAAGCGCATATTCTGGCCGCGTTACTGCACAACCTGCGGGCTGCTGCCCAGCGCCTGCGCCGAAGTGAACAGGCGTGCCACATCCACCGCGTCAAAGCGTTCCTGCCGGCCGCAGAAGTCGCAGCCAACCTCGACCTGGCCGCGCTCGCGCAACGTGTCGCGCACTTCATCCTCGCCCAGAGCGCGCAACATGGTTTCCATGCGCTCGCGCGAGCAGGAACAGGCAAAGCGCGGGCCATCCGCGCCGGTCAACGGCGCAAAGCGCGTGAGACGCTCCTGCCAGAACAGCCGGTGCAGAATGGCGTCGGCGTCCAGCGCCAGCAGTTCCTCGCGCCGCAGACTTTGCGCCAACACGGCGATGCGCTGAAAGTTCTCGTCCGGCTCTTGCGGCGCGGCGCGGCCTTGTGCAAGATTTTTTTCGCCCAGCGCGGGCAGACGCTGAATCATCAGCCCGCAGGCCGCGTAGTCATCGGCGGCCAGCACCAGCGCGGTGTCGATCTGCTCGGACTGGCGCATGTAGTGGCCGATGATGGCGGCCAGCGTTGGCAGCCCGCGTCCGCGCGCCTCGGTCAGCGGCACGACGCCCTGATACGGCTGCTGGCCGGGCAGCCGCCCCGCCGGGTCGAGGGTGATGGCGCAACGCCCCCGGCCGTACGCATTGATGAGTTCCGGCAGCGGCGCATCGGGCATGATTTGACCCGTCAGCGTCGAGGTGCTGCGGAAGCGCAAGTCCGACTGCACCTCCGTCACCGCCAGCTTGACCGGCCCGTCGCCGAAAATTTGCAGCACCAGCGCGCCATTGAAAGCGATGCCGCTTTGCAGCAGAACGCCC
>JAIRQU010000214.1 GCA_031256305.1 Burkholderiaceae bacterium | reverse complement strand
TGCGCTGGCGTGAATGTCCCGCAGGTACCATCGCTCTCAATGTCGCTTCATAAGCTTATGCACTACCCAAGATGGAACAACCCGCTGATGCGCATCGTGCTCGCCGCGTGCAAACGCTGGTGCAAGTACACAAACCCTAATACGGGGGAGGGGGGGATTATACACTCCGGCACTGCCATACCCGCCGTCACGCATTGGAATATTGATTGCTTCGAGCGGCTGCCGGATCAGCGCTTGCACATTGCCGGGTGGGTATTCGGCCCGTGCATGCTGCGTGAAATTGCGGTAATGCTTGATAGGCATCAGATTACCGCATTGACTTGCAATTTTCCGCGCAAGGACGTGGCGTCAGTATTTCCCGACTGCCCTGGGGCACGCCATTCAGGCTTCGATGGCGCCTTTGACATCGGCGCACTCGGCTCGGACATCGGCGTGATCGACATCGTGGCCAAAAATCATGACGGCGCCCAAACCTCGCTGCTGCGGCGCAGCGTGTTCGCCCCTGCTCTCAAACGCCGCTGGTTGGCGTTGCTGGATAAACGCGGCGTTAACGAGGACGACATTTTTTATATCGCCATCGCCACCAGCCGCGTCGTCCAAGGCGGCGCCGAGGGGGTCAAGGAAACTTTCGGCGCCTATGAAAGCCGTACCGTCAAGGCAGGTATCCGCGTCCAGATTCTGTACTTGCGCACCACCAAGGGCGTCGCAGCCGGCTATGCGTTCGACCCGGACTTCGCCACCGATAAACGCTGCGGTGACCGGCTGATCGCCGAAGACAGCCTCAACGAGGTAATCCGCTACGCCATCGATCAGCAAATGCCCGTGCTGTTTATCCTTAACGGCGGCATCTGGGCCGACTCGGCCTGCGAGGCGGTGGAATGGGACGTGAACGACGCGCTGGAGCGCGACGAAAGTCTGTGCCAATGGAACGAGAAGAACCAGGTCATGCCGGACACGGCATTGTCCGGCTTGCCGGGTTCCGTCGATTCGCCGGAATTAGGCCGTTCCCTGAGTCTGAACATATACATGCACAGGGTACGGTTCTACAAGAAGCGCAACCTGCAACAGGCCGCGACATTGATCCAGCGTTTCGCACAGGAGCATCCCGCACTGTTCATTGGCGTTGCCCTTGACCCAGACGTTTATGTCAACCCGTTTTTCGAGGGCGCGCAATGGTACGACTACAACCCGGCGACCTTGCGACAGTTCCGGCACTGGCTGCGCGGCGACGGGCCTTATACCGGCAATGGTGATGCCGGCGTGCCGGATTTATCGCAATACCGCCGGGCGACACCTTTCACACTGGCGGATATCGATGCGCTGGTTGGCCAGTGTCATGCTTCGTGGGAAGAAGTCGATCCGCCGCGCAAATTTCCGACGATTGGGCGCAAATTCTGGAAGGATCCGTGGGTTGCGGTGTGGGAGCAATTCCGGCGGCATCTGGTTCAACTGCACTACGACGAGTTGTCGCAATGGGTAGCCGAAACCGGCATCAGCGCCGACCGCATCTATTCCGCGCAGGGTTTCATGCCGCCGGGCGAGTTGATTGATCCGCTGCCAGTGCGCCTGGACAGTCCGGCCAAAAACTACGACACCGGCGGCATGTCAATTGAGGGTTCCGTGCCTGCACACGGCCGGTTGGGCGCCATCATTTACGGCGACAGCGCCATCAACCGCGTTCGCATGGAAGGTCAGGCGTCGCTCTTCGCCGAGTTCCGGCGCTACAGCCCCGAATGGGCCGTGGTCGAACACAACACTGCCGATTTGATGGCGCCGCAGCGCCCTGCCACCTACGCGCAGGCCTATTGCTCCCTGTGGGATGTAGCCAACTACGGCGCACGCTTGATTGCGCCGATGGCGTGGAACGGTAGTCCAGGAGAGACCGCCGGCACCGCCCAATTCCGAAGCTACACCTCGTTGCGGCGCGCGCCGCTGGAAGAAGCCATCACGCATTTCATGCTGACGCGCGCGGACCTGCCCAGGCGCGCGCGCCTGTGGACCTTCGGCGCCACGGTGCATGCCGATGACGACGGCTGGCAAGTCGATAACAAACCTGCGTCGCCAGACCATGCCGGTGCGTTGACTCTGCAACTGAACGACCAAGGCTGTATCGCGCTGGTCTCGCCAGGAGAACTGGCTTGCGATGCCGACGCCTGCCAGGCCATCGTCGTCCAGGCGCAAACGCCGGGGCAGGCGTTGCTGTTTGAAGCGCAGGGCCAAACCGAGGGTGGCGCGTGGATCATTCTGTGTCCCGAAACACCGTGGCGCGAATTCAAGCAAAGTGCCGCCGGAGTTTGGTGCCAGATCATGCGCGCGGATCCAGCCGTTATCCAGCCCCGGCCACAGTTCGACCGCATTCGGCTGACGTGGCGCGGACAGCCGGGAATAACTTTGACCGTCAAGTCCATCGCCTTGTATCCACGCGCGCCTTGAGGACACTGCACATTGCCATGCCATGTGCATCCACAGCCTCGGACAAATTTGCGGCGTTGCCTTAAGATCATTCGCGCCATGCCCCAATTGCTGCGCATCGAAGAACCCAATACGCCCCGCGCAACTGCGCCGGGGCGGCCCGCCTTACCCAAGGTTGCGCCGAGCTGGCGCGCGTTTTGGGAACTGGGCTTTCGCCCGCTGTATTTGATGGGATGCTTCTGGGGCGCAATGACCGTGCTGTTGTGGGTTTGCGCGCCGCAAGTGCTGGTCGGGCCGTTGGCCGGAGTGGTGTGGCACGCGCACGAGATGCTGTGGGGATTCGTGGCGACCATCGCGGTGGGTTTTCTGCTGACCGCGGGCAGCAATTGGACCGGCATCACCACGCTGCAAGGGCCGTGGCTGGCGGCGCTGTGCGGCTTGTGGGCGCTGGCGCGCATCGGTTATCTGATCTCCGGTGCGGTGGGGTGGCCGGCATTTGGCATCGCGGCGCTGTGCGAGTTGCTGTTCTTTCTGGGCGCGGCGGCGGCGCTGGCGCGCGCCATCATTCAATCCCGCAGCCAGCGCAATTACGGAGTGCCGCTGTTGCTGCTGGGTCTGAGCGCAGCGAATGCGCTGTATCTGTACGCAGTCTGGCGCGGCCAGAGCTACGCGCTGTTGATGAATCGCTTTGACGCGGGGCTGCTGTGCATGGCGGTCATCGCGCTGCTGATCGCGCGGCGCGTAACGCCCTTTTTTGCTTCCCGCGCGGTGGCGGGGCTGGAGATTCCCATGCACACGCAAAGCGGCCAGTGGCAAATAGCCGCGGGCGTGCTGGCCATCGGTTGCGTGCTGGCGGGCTGGACACCGGGCGCGGCGTTGTTTCTGGCGGCCACCGGCGCGCTGGCGCTGTGGCAGGTGCTGTCGTGGCGGCCATGGGCAGTGCGCCGGGTGCCGCTGCTGTGGATTCTTTATGTCGGTTACGCGATGCTGGGCGCGGGGCTGCTGGTAGCGGCGGCGCAGACGCTGGGCTGGATCACGCGCGTGGCCTGGCCCGCGCATATGATCGGGGTTGGCGGTTTTTCCGCGCTCATCATTGGCATGGTCACGCGCACCGCGCTGGGACATTTGGGCCGGCCGCTGCGCGCCGACCGCAGCATGGTCGCGGCCTACGCGCTAGTGTTGGCCGCCGCTGCGCTGCGACTGGCCGCGCTGCTGCCGACGGTGGCTACCCTGTGTGCGCTGCACGCCGCCGCCGCCGCGTGGGTGGCGGCCTTTGGGCTGTATCTGTGGCGCTTTTTCCCGATGATGATCCGGCCCCGCGCCGACCGTGCGCCGCAGAAGACGCCGGTGCGCATCCCGGTACGGATGTCGCGCTAATCAGTCCGGGTACAGCAAACAGCCGCGCCGCGCCTGGATCCACGCGGTTTCGTCGGGGCAGGCCAGTGCGTCCAGGTCGCCCGGTTCGGCGGCGCTGTCGTCCACCCATTGCCGCAGCAGCGGCGAGCCGTTGATGAGATCGATAGCCAGGCGGTCGCGCTCGTACTCATAGGCAAAGTCGCGCCACAGCGGGTAGCCCGGCTCCAGGCGGCGCAGCGCCTTGAAGGCCAGCGCCACTAGCCGCCAAGGCTTGAAGGCGGCGTGGTCGTAATGCACCGGGTCTTCGGTGTGAATTTGCAGGCCCGCGCAAAGCTGGCCCGCATGTTTGTGAAAGGTCGGCTCGAACCAGCACGGGCGCAGCAGGCAACCGGCCAACCAGTGCGGGGCGATGCTGCGCATCGCGGCCAGCAGCGCGCGCGGGTCAATGCCGGGCGCGCCCAGCAGTTCCAGCGGGCGCGTGGTGCCGCGCCCTTCCGACAGCGTAGCGCCTTCCAGCATGACCGTGCCGGCGTAGG
>JAIRQU010000168.1 GCA_031256305.1 Burkholderiaceae bacterium | reverse complement strand
CCGGGACTCCACTTGGCGATAAATTCGGCGGGGGTCATGCGCCGGATGCTATCGAAAAATCAAAACAGTTCACCGCGCCGTGACCGCGTCGCCCTTCATGCCCAGCCGCCGCGCCAGTTTGTGCAGGTTGCTGCTGTCGATGCCCAGCACGCGCGCGGCTTTGGCCCAGTTCTGATCGTGCGCGGTCAGGGCGGCGGCGATGGCTTGGCGCTGGCTGCGCGCCAGCGTTTCGCGCAGGGGCAGGATGGCGGCACTGCCAGCGGCGTCGGCTGACAAAACGGATGCGGCGGCGCTTGTGATGGCACTTGCAGCGCGGATTGGCGAATGCGATTGCGGCGGCTGGAGCGGTACCGCGCCGTCGTTCAGCTCCAGATCCAGGTCAAGCAAGGCCGCTTCCAGCGTCACGATGTCAGTGCGGCGCGCCCCCCGGCTGATGGCCTTGAGCGCGGCGCGGCTGATGACGTGTTCCAGCTCGCGCACGTTGCCCGGCCAGGGGTAGGCGCGCAGCGCCTGCTCGGCGCTGGCCGACAGGCGCAGGCTGCGCAGGCCCAGGCGCGCGCGGTTGCGTTCGAGAAAGCGCCCGGCCAGCAGCAGCACGTCATGGTCGCGCTCGCGCAGCGGCGGGATGGGAATCGGATAGACCGACAGGCGGTGATACAAGTCGGCGCGAAAGTGCCCCGCGCGCACCTGTTCGCGCAGGCTGCGGTTGGTGGCGGCGATGACGCGCACGTCCACGCGGCGCGGCTGGTCAGCGCCCAGACGCTGGATTTCGCCGTTTTGCAGGGTGCGCAGCAGCTTGGCTTGGATGGCCAGCGGCAGTTCGCCCACTTCGTCGAGAAACAGCGTGCCGCCATCGGCGGCCTCGATGCGGCCAGGCCGGGCGCTGGCCGCCCCGGAAAAGGCGCCGCGCACGTGTCCGAACATCTCGCTTTCGGCCAGCGATTCGGGCAGCGCCGCGCAGTTGACGTGGATCAGCGGCTTGTCGCGGCGGCGCGAAAGCCGGTGCAGCCGGTGCGCGAACAGTTCCTTGCCCACGCCGGTTTCGCCCAGCAGCAGCACGGACAGGTCGGACTCGGCGACTACCTGCAACTCGTCCAGCAGGCGGACGATGGCCTCACTCTGGCCAAGGATGTCGCCTTCGTCGTATTCGTACGCCGGATCACTGGCAGGCGCGTCGCTGTGTGACAGGCGCAGGGCGCGGATTTCCGATTCCAGCCGCGAGATGCGCACCGCCGCCTCGACCGCGCTGGTCAGGCGTTGCAGTTGCAGCGCCGCGTCCTCGTCGAAGGCGTCTGCTTGCAGCGCATCGAGCGTCAGCGCGCCCCAGGGGCGGCCTTCCACATGCAGGCCGCTACCCATGCAGTCATGTACCGGCAGCGGCTCACCGGTACGGGCGTCGAGCAGGCCGTCATAGGGGTCGGGCAGGGTGCTTTCGTGGTGGAAATGCGTGACGCCATGCCGCGCCAGAATAGCCGCCAGCCGAGGGTGCTGGCTCACGGCAAAGCGTCGTCCCAGCGCCTCGTGTACCAGCCCTTCGATGGCCACGGGCCGCAGGTGCTGGCCTTCCAGCCGCAACAGCACTACCGCATCGCAATGGAAATGGGCGCGCAAGGTACTCACCAGCCGTTGCAGGCGCACGGCGGCAGGCAAATCGTTGGCCAAGTCGGCGAACAACAGCGATTCAATCATGGTGAATTAAACCCTTTAGGGTTCAAGAAACCCAATTCACAAGGGTAACGCATACCCTGACCATTGTAATGTATTGATAAAAATTTATTTTTAATATGGCATGACTTTTGCTTTCAAAAAGTTAACTGGTTTTTCCGAAAGCAAGAGAGGATGACATGAAACCGCTTCTTGATCAACCCCTGGGTCAAATCGCCCGCCGGCTTGCGGGCGCGACCGCTGTGTTCCGCGAGTATGGGCTTGATTTCTGCTGTAACGGCAACCGCACCTTGCGCGCGGCCGCCAGCGACGCGAGTCAGGACGCCGGGGCGATTGCCGCGCGCCTGCAAGGCTTGCGCTTGATGGCCGAATCCGATGAACGCGATTGGGCGGCGGCGTCGCCCAAGGATTTGATCGCGCACATTCTTGAACGCTACCACGAGGTACACCGCGAACAGTTCCCGGAGCTGATCCGCCTGGCGCGGCGCGTCGAGCAAGTGCATGGCGAGCGCGCGGAATGTCCCTTGGGACTGGCCGACCACCTGTGCGCCATGCAGCAGATGCTGGAGAGCCATATGCAGAAGGAAGAAATGATTCTGTTCCCGATGATCGAGCGCGGCGCGGGGGCGATGGCCGGGGGACCAATCTACATCATGCGCATGGAGCACGACGAACACGGTCAGGAACTCCAGCGCATGGCTGAAATGACCAACAACTTGATGCCGCCGAGCCAAGCCTGTACCGCGTGGCGCGCACTCTACATGGGTCTGGGCGCGATGCGCGATGACTTGATGCAGCACATTCATCTGGAAAACAACATCTTGTTCGAGCACGCGCTGAACGGACAACCCGCCGCTTCGGCTTGAACGGCGGGAATGGATCACATAGGGCAACCGACGAAACGGTAACGCAAGAAAGGGGAAAAGCGATGACTTCTTACCGAAAATACTGGGTCTTGTTGATTGGGGTGCTGATTGTCACCTTCGGCATCTTGGGCTTTTGCGGGCGCGAGGTGTACAACCAAGCGCCGCCCATTCCAACGCAGGTCAAAACCGCCGATGGCCAGGCGCTGTTCACGCGCGAGGACATCTATACCGGCCAAAGCGTGTGGCAGTCCATCGGCGGCATGGAGCTGGGCACCATCTGGGGGCACGGCGCTTATCAAGCGCCTGACTGGACGGCTGACTGGCTGCACCGCGAACTGACTGCCTGGCTCGATTTGGCCGCGCAGGACACGTATCACCAGCCCTACGCGCAACTGCCGGCGGATCAGCAGGAAACGCTGCGCGCCCAGCTCAAGGCCGAATACCGCGGCAGCCATTTGAACCCGGACGGGTCGCTGACTGTTTCGCCGCGCCGGGCGCAGGCCATGGCACAGGCGGCCGACTACTACGCGCGGCTGCTTGGCGATGACCCGGCGCTGCAAAGCAGCCGCGTCACGTATGCGATCAAGCTCAATACGCTACCCGACGTCCAGCGCCGCGCGGAACTGGCGCACTTTTTCTTCTGGACCGCTTGGGCGGCTTCGACCGACCGGCCCGGCAGCGTGGCTACCTACACCAACAACTGGCCGCATGAACCACTGATCGATAACAGCCCGACCGCCGAGAACGTGGTGTGGTCAATCGGCAGCGTCGTTTTGCTGCTGGCGGGCATCGGCTTGCTGGTGCTGGGCTGGTCTTTTCTGCGCAAGCGCGACCAGAGCGCGCCGGCCGCGCCCGTGCGCGATCCGCTGACCAGCTTCGTGGTTACGCCTTCGCAGCGCGCGCTGGGTAAATACCTATTCATCGTGGTAGTGCTGTTTCTCGTCCAGGTCTTTATTGGCGGTTTGACCGCGCACTACACGGTCAATGAACCGAGTTTCTACGGCATCAACATGTCGCGGCTTATTCCCTATTCCCTGGCGCGTACCTGGCACTTGCAGAGTGCGCTGTTCTGGATCGCCACGGGCTTTTTGTCGGCGGGTCTGTTTCTGGCGCCGGTTATCAACGGCGGCAAGGATCCCAAGTTCCAAAAACTCGGCGTCGATGTGCTGTTCTGGGCGCTGATCGTGGTGGTGGCCGGCTCCTTTTTGGGTGAGTTCCTGGCCATTGCGCAGAAGATGCCGCTCAGCCTGAACTTCTGGCTGGGCGAGCAGGGCTATGAATACCTCGACCTGGGCCGCGTTTGGCAAATCGCCCTGTTCATCGGCATCGTGCTGTGGCTGGTGCTGATGGTGCGCGGCGTGCTGCCTGCGCTCCTGACCAAGGGCGGAGACAAGCACCTGCTGGCGCTGCTGACGGCCTCGATAGCGGCGGTCGGCCTGTTCTATGGGCCGGGGCTGTTCTACGGCGAACACACCAGCCTGTCGGTCATGGAATACTGGCGCTGGTGGGTTGTGCACTTGTGGGTGGAAGGCTTCTTCGAGGTCTTTACAACCGCGGCGCTGGCTTTTATCTTCTGCACGATGGGGCTGGTCTCGCGCCCCTTGGCGACTGCCGCCAGCTTGATTTCGGCGTCTCTGTTCATGGTCGGCGGCGTACCCGGCACCATGCACCACCTGTACTTTGCCGGTACCACCACGCCGGTCATGGCGGTGGGCGCGACCTTCAGCGCGCTGGAAGTGGTGCCGCTGATTCTGCTGGGCCATGAAGCCTGGGAGCACTGGCACCTGCGCACGCGCGCGCCGTGGATGGAGGCGCTCAAGTGGCCGCTGCTGTGCTTTGTCTTTGTCGCCTTCTGGAACATGCTGGGCGCTGGGGTGTTCGGCTTCATGATCAACCCGCCGATCTCGCTGTACTACATCCAGGGGCTGAACACCACGCTGGTTCATGCGCACTCGGCGTTGTTCGGGGTCTATGGCTTCCTGGCGCTGGGCTTTACGCTGATGGTGCTGCGCTATATCCGCCCGCAGATGGCGTTTTCGCCCGCGTTGATGAAGACAGCCTTCTTGTGCCTGAACTGCGGCTTGGCGCTGATGATCGCCACCACCATGCTGCCCATCGGCCTGATGCAGTTCCACGCCAGCGTGGAACAGGGTCTGTGGTACGCGCGCAGCGCCGAGTTTCTGCAACAGCATTCGGTAATCACGCTGCACTGGCTGCGCACGTTCGGCGACGTGATCTTCATTATCGGCGCGTTGTCGATGATCTGGCAGGTGATCCGCGGCGTATTGTTTGAAGACCCCGCGCCGCAAACAATGCTGCGCGCGGCCTAAACCGGTACATGGCAGCTTGACGGCAAACCGCTGCCCGGTTTGGCCGGGCGGCAACAAAAACGGCTAGCGTCCTGATGGGCGCTGGCCGTTTTTTCTGAAATCTTGATTTATCCGGGAGCCGTTGGGCGGCAAGAAATGACGAGCCTTACCCCCGGCACTGGTTCCGCGGTTAGGGCTGCTTGGTTCCCCACCTGACCCGTTTGGCCGCCTCACCATGCGGGGAGGCCCGTCAAAACTGATTTTACCCGTCGGGTTTTGCCGGGACTGGCTGGACCAGGCAGTAGGCAAACCAAACCCAGTTGCGGCAAGCCTACAAACGGATGCCGGGGTGAGTCTATTTTTCAGCCATGACGCCGCTGATTTCCGTACACTCTGACACCTTTATGCCGTGCATCAGCGCGCCAAGTTGCCATTCAGGGAGGTTTGCCTCATGAAGTTCCGTTTTCCCATCGTCATCATTGACGAGGATTACCGCGCCGAGAACACGTCGGGCCTGGGCATCCGGGCGCTGGCCAAGGCCATTGAGGAAGAAGGCTTCGAGGTGGTGGGCGCGACCAGCTACGGCGACCTGTCGCAGTTTGCGCAGCAGCAAAGCCGCGCCAGCGCGTTTATTTTGTCGATTGACGACGAGGAATTCACGCCGGGGCCGGATCTGGGGCCGGCGGTGCTCAATCTGCGCAACTTCATTGAGGAGGTGCGGCGCAAGAACCCCGATGTGCCGATCTATATCTACGGCGAGACCAAAACCAGCCAGCACCTGACCAACGACATCCTGCGTGAGTTGCACGGCTTTATCCACATGTTCGAGGACACGCCCGACTTC
>JAIRQU010000163.1 GCA_031256305.1 Burkholderiaceae bacterium | reverse complement strand
TGGGGCAGGGCAGTCTGCTCGACTACGGTGCGTTTTTGCAGAACATTATGCTGGCCGCGCGTGCGCGCAATCTGGCCACCTGCGCGCAAGCGGCGTGGAACGAGTATTCGTCCATTGTCCTGCCGTATGTCGGCGCCTCGGCCGAGGAATATCTGGTGTGCGGCATGGCGCTGGGTTATCCTGATCTGGACGCGCCCGTCAATGCCTTCTTTACGCTGCGCGAGCCGCTGGAAAACGTGATGCGTTGGGTAACCGGATCGGGCAATGCCTAGCGCGCCGCCATTCATGGCGTCGTGTAAACCATGATGAACCCGCACGCCACCATGCTGGTGCGCGCGAGCCTGAAATGGGGTCTGAGGCCGAATGCGGGTGTTTGGTTCTTGGCGGAAATTCCCTATTTCTCCCGCGCCCTGTCAGGCCCACGCAACGCCGGGCCGGTACCATAGGTACCCTATTTAAGTTTGACTGGCACTGCGCGCATTCATGGCCGAATCCGAAAAAACCACGGGCTTTTCTTCTTTCCCCCAAGGCAAGCCGCGCCATCATTGGCTGGGCGTAATTCTGACCCTCGTCTTTATCGTCATATTGGGGGGCGGGGCGGTTTATCTGGTCAAGCGCGCCCAAAAGTCGCCGGCCGCGGGCGCGGCGGCGGGCGGGCCGCCCGGCGGCTTTTTCGGCAGGAGCGCGGGCAGCGCTGGCCCAAGCATTACCGTGGGCGAGGCCACGGCCAAGGAAGGGGATTTGCCGATCCTGATCGACGCGCTGGGCACCGTCACGCCGCTGAGAACGGTGTCGCTGGTGCCGCAAGTTTCGGGCATTCTGCTGGCCACGCCGTTTACGGAAGGCCAAATTGTCAAAAAGGGGCAGGTGCTGGTGCGCATTGATCCCCGTTCCTACCAGCAGGCCCTGACGCAGGCACAAGGCGATCTGGTGCGCGACCAGGCGCAACTGGCCGCTGCGCAAGTGACCTGGCGGCGCTACCGGCTGTTGCTTGATCAGGACTCCATTGCGCGGCAGGCGTTCGATACGCAGGACGCGCAGGTCAAGCAATTACAGGGCACGGTGGAAACTGACAGGGCTGCCGTAAAGCGCGCACAGATCAATTTGGACTACACCACCATCGTCGCGCCGTTTACGGGGCTGATCGGCATGCGTTCGGTTGATCCGGGCAATTACGTGTCCACCACCACGACCTCCATGACGAGTTCCGGCACCAGCACCACGAGTTCCGGCATCGCCACCATTACGCAGATGCAGCCGATTAACGCGATCTTCACGGTGCCGCAAGAGCGCATACCGGACATACAGGCTGCCGCGCGCGCTGGCAGCGTATTGCCGGTGACGGCGCTGGACCAGGCGCGCACGCGGCAATTGGCGAGCGGACGGTTCTTGACACTGGACAACCTGGTCAACGTTTCGACGGGCACGGTACGCGCCAAGGCGCAGTTCGACAACGCCGAGGGCAAGCTCTTTCCCAATCAGTTCGTCAATATCCGGCTGCAATTGGGCACCGCGCATGGCGTGTTGATTCCCGTAACGGCGATGCGCACCGGGCCGGATGGCGATTACGTGTATGTGATCGACCAGGACAGCATAGCGCACATGCGTCCGGTCAAGCGCGGGCTGGCCACGGACGAGCAGATCATGGTGGTGCAGGGCTTGAAGGCTGGCGAGCAGGTCGTCTCCGAAGGAGGCGACCGCGTCAAGGATGGTTCGCCGGTGCGGCGGGCCGACGCGGCGGGACCGGGCGGCACGGCGTCGGGCGCACAACATGCCGGGAGCGGCGCTGTCGGCGCAAGCGCGGCGCATCCCGGCTGGGCCAACTTGCCGCCGCAAGTGCGCGCAAAACTCCAGGGCATGACGCCGGAGCAGCGGCGCAGCTACTTGCAGCAATTGCGCGCGCAACATGCCACCGCGCCGGGCGCCAGTGAAAGTGCGCTGGCTTCGGTCCCGCGCGGCGCGGCCAGCAAGTAACCCCAGTCATGAACGTCTCGCGCGTGTTCGTGCAGCGCCCGGTGGCCACGGCGCTGTTCATGGTCGCCATCGTGCTGGCGGGGCTGGTTGGTTTGCGCTTTCTGCCCGTTTCGGCGCTGCCGGAGGTCGATTACCCGACCATCCAGGTGCGCACGCTCTATCCGGGCGGCAGCCCGGACGTCATGAGCCGCACCGTCACCGCGCCGCTGGAAAACCAGTTCGGCCAGATGCCGGGGCTGGACCGCATGACCAGCGTGAGCAGCGCCGGGGTATCACTCATCACGCTGCAATTCGCGCTCAACATCAACATGGACGTGGCCGAGCAGGAGGTGCAGGCGGCCATGAACGCGGCGACCATGCTGCTGCCCGCCGATTTGCCCGCGCCGCCGGTGTACGCCAAGGTTAACCCGGCGGACGCTCCGGTAATGCAACTGGCCATTACGTCGGGCAGCCTGCCGCTGACGCAGGTGCAGGACATGGTCAACACGCGGCTGGCGCTCAAGATCAGCCAGATTTCCGGCGTGGGGCTGGTTACGCTGGCGGGCGGCCAGCGTCCGGCCGTGCGGGTGCAAGGCAATCTGCAAGCCTTGGGCGCGATGGGGCTGGGGTTGAGCGCGCTCAACACCGCCGTCAGCAACGGCAACGCCAACAGCGCCAAGGGCAGCATCGACGGTCCGACGCGCCAGTACAGCATCAACGCCAACGATCAGCTCGCCACGGCGGCCGATTACAAGAATTTGATCGTGGCCTACGCCAATGGCGCGCCGGTGCGCTTGAAGGAGGTGGCCAATGTGATCGATGGCGCGGAAGACGACCGCCTGGCGGCCTGGACGGCCATCAAGGACGATCCCGCGCTGCCTGCCAGCGCGCCGGCGGCTTCCGGCGCGAAAAACGCGAGCGCTGCCGGGAATGGCGTGGCGCTGCTGCCGGCCATTATTCTGAACGTGCAGCGCCAGCCCGGCGCCAACGTCATCGCCACGGTCGATGCCATCAAAAAGCAGTTGCCCGCGTTGCAGGCCAGTCTGCCCCAGAGCGTGCATATCGCCGTGCTGACCGACCGCACGCTGGGCATCCGCGCCTCGGTCGAACATGTGGAGATGGAGCTGATTCTGGCCGTGGTGATGGTGGTGCTGGTGATCTTTTTCTTTCTGCACAGCCTGCGCGCCACGGTGATTGCCAGCATCGCGGTGCCTATCTCGCTGATGGGCACGATTGGCGCGATGTATCTGCTGGGCTATTCGCTCAACAACCTGTCGCTGATGGCGCTGACCATTGCCACCGGCTTCGTGGTCGATGACGCCATCGTGATGATCGAGAACATCTCGCGCCACCTGGAGCTGTTGCGCAAGGACGCGGCGGCGGCGGAAGGGGCAAGGCAAAAAATTTCGCTGCGCCGGGTCGCCATGAAAGCCGCGCTGGACGGCGCGGGCGAAATCGGCTTTACCATCATTTCGCTGACGGTTTCGCTGATCGCGGTGCTCATTCCGCTGCTGTTCATGCAAGAGGTGATCGGGCGGCTGTTCCGCGAATTTGCGGTGACGCTGGCCATCACCATTTTGTTCTCGGCGCTGGTGTCGCTGACGCTGGTGCCGATGATGTCGGCGCGCTGGCTCGAACCGCTGGACGCCGCGCATGGCCGACTGGCCCGGCGCATCCAGGCCGGGATCGAGTGGATCATCGCCAAGTACGACCGGGGCCTGACGCGGGTGCTGGCGCGCCAGCCGCTGATGCTGGCGGTGGCCATCGCCACTTTGCTGCTGACGGTGTTCCTGTATTGGGCCATGCCCAAGGGGCTGTTTCCCACGCAGAGCACTGGTCAATTGCAGGTGCAGTTGACAGCGCCCAGCGACGTGTCCTTTGCCCGCATGTCGGCGCTACAAGCGCAGGCCGCGCGCATCATTGCCGACGATCCGGCGGTGCTCTCGCTCAGTTCGGTGGTCGGCGTCGATGGGGTCAACAACATGGCGCTGTCGGCCGGGCACCTGATCGTCAATCTCAAGGACCGTCCGTTGTTTGGCGACTCGGAAGCCGCGATCATGCAGCGGCTGAATGTGGCCGTGTCCCGGCAGGTGCCGGGCGTGCAGATCTATTTGCAGCCGACGCAGGATCTGACCATAGATTCCGATACCGGCCCCACGCCTTACCGTTTTGACCTGGAGGGCGTGGACACGGCGCAGGTCAACGACTGGGCGCAGCGCCTGACCCAAAAGATCGCCACGCTACCCGAAATCAGCCGCTCCACCACCGACGCGGGCGCGACCGGGCCAGCGGCAATGGTCAAAGTGGACCGCGACACCGCATCCCGGCTGGGAGTGACGGCCAGCAGCCTGGACGACGCGCTCTACAACGCCTTTGGCCAGCGCATCGTCTCGACCATCTTCAGCCAGACCAGCCAGTACCGCGTGATTCTGAGCGCGGCGCATCAGGCTGTTTCGGGGCTGGCCGAATTGGCCGAAATGCCCGTGCAGGTTCAGGTTACCAGCGGCAGCGCCACCAGCGGCGGCACCACGCCGCTGTCGTCGTTTGCCCAGGTGGTTGAAGAACCCGCGCCTTTGCAGGTGGTTCGGGTGGGGCAGTATCCCGCCGCCACGGTGGGCTTTGACATTACGCAGGGCGTGTCGCAGGGCGCGGCGGTGCAGGCCATCCGCGATGCGGCGCAAGCCGCCGGGCTGCCCGCAGCCATCACGCTGCGCTTTACCGGCGCGGCCGGGTCATACGAGGGGTCGCTGTCCAACCAGGTGTGGCTGATTCTGGCGGCGGTGGTGTGCGTCTATATCGTGCTGGGCGTGCTCTACGAAAGTTACGTGCATCCGCTGACCATTTTGTCCACGCTGCCTTCGGCGGGCGTGGGCGCGCTGCTGGCGCTGTGGATTACCGGGCACGCGCTGGACGTGGTGGGCATCATCGGCCTGGTGCTGCTGATCGGCATCGTCAAGAAGAACGCGATCATGATGATCGACTTTGCCATCGAGGCCGAGCGCGGGCGCGGCCTGCCGCCGCGCGAGGCGATCCATCAGGCGGCGCTGCTGCGTTTCCGCCCGATTCTGATGACCACGCTGGCGGCGCTGGCGGCTGCCGTGCCGCTGATGTTCAGTTTTGGCAATGGCGGCGAATTGCGCCGGCCGCTGGGCATTGCCATCTTTGGCGGGCTGGTGCTCTCGCAATTGCTGACGCTGTTTACCACGCCGGTGATCTATCTGATGTTCGATCGCCTGGGGCGTTATCTGGACAGCAAGCTGGCCGCCGGGATCGACGGAGACGGCGCGGCGGGCGTGAGCGCGCCGGAGGTTGAGGGTGGAGCCGCGCGCACATGAATCTTTCGCGCTGGTTCATTGAGCGGCCCATCGCCACCTCGCTGCTGACCATCGGCTTGGCGCTGGTGGGCATCGGCGCGTTCCTGCTGCTGCCCATCGCGCGGTTGCCCGCGGTCGATTTCCCGGTGATCTTCGTGTCGGCCAATATGGCGGGCGCCAGTCCGTCGGATATGGCGCGCACGGTTGCCACGCCGCTGGAACGCACGCTGGGCGTGATTTCGGGCGTCAACGAAATGACTTCGAGCAGCAACACGGGCAGCGCGCGCGTGGTGTTGCAATTCGACCTGAGCCGCGACATCAACAGCGCCGCGCGCGACGTGCAGGCGGCCATCAACGCCGCGCGCGTGGACTTGCCGGCGGACTTGCACAGCAACCCGTCGTACCGCAAGGCCAACCCGGCGGGGCAGCCGTTTCTGATTCTGGCGCTGACCTCCAGAACGCGCACGCCGGGGCAAATCTACGATGCGGTATCCAACATCGTCAGTCAGCGCCTGTTGCAGGTCGAAGGCGTGGGCGACGTGGAGTTGGGGGGCGGCTCGCTGCCAGCGGTGCGGGTGGAGCTGGATCCGTTCGCGCTGCACAAGCTGGGCGTTTCGTCCGAGGACGTGCGCGCGGCCATTCAGGCCAACAACGCCAACCGGCCCAAGGGCGTGGCGGAAACCAGCGGGGCCAATGGCCGCGCGCTGCAAGTGCTGACGCCGCCGCCGGGCCTGCACGCGGCCGACTACCGGCAGTTGATCGTGGCCGAGCGCAATCAGCAGGAAGTGCGGTTGCAAGACGTGGCGCAGGTCATCGACAGCGTGCAGGACGTGCATACGCGCGGTATGTTCAATGGCAGCCCGGCCATCATCGTGACCATCACGCAGCAGCCCGACGCCAACCTGATCCAGGTAGCCGACCGCATTGATGCGTTGCTGCCGGAGTTGCGCGCGCAACTGCCGCCGGACATTAATCTGCACGTGGCCATCGACTTGACCGGCACGATACGCGCCTCGGTGCATGAGGTGGAGGG
>JAIRQU010000141.1 GCA_031256305.1 Burkholderiaceae bacterium | reverse complement strand
GGGTCTCTTTGCCTTGCACGGCCTGCGTTGTGCGGTCGCGCGGTGTTTACTTGCGGCGCGCCGCTATCCCCTGTCGCGCGCCGATTGCGCCCGCGTCCGCGCCCGGATGCAGCATGTCCTTGAAAAAGTCCACGCTGGCCGGGTCGATGACCAGCACATCGCTCTTGCCAATGCTGGCGCGATACGCATCCAGGCTGCGGTAGAACGCCGCAAAGCCGGGATTCTTGCCGAATGCACCGGCATAGACGCGGTTGGCCTGGGCATCGCCCTCGCCGCGCACCTGCTCGGCGTCGCGGTAGGCGTCGGCGACGATGATCTGACGCTGACGGTCGGCGTCGGCGCGGATTTGCTCGGCTTCCGCCGCGCCCTTGGAGCGCAACTCGTTGGCCACCCGCTCGCGCTCGGCCTGCATCCGGGCATAGACCGAAGCGGTAATGGATTGAGCGTAGTCGGCGCGCGTCAGACGCACGTCCACGATTTCGATGCCCCAGGGCTTGTCGCTCTTGACGGCCTGACTGACCATGCGCTTGACATCGCTCATCACCTCCTCGCGCTTGCTGGAGATGAGTTCCTGCACCGTGCGGCGGTTGATTTCTTCCTGAAAGGCATTGCGCACCACGCGGCTCAGTTGCACGGCGCCCGCCGTTTCGCTGCCGTCCAGGCTTACGTTACGCACGTAGGCCAGCGGATCGGTGATGCGCCAGCGCACGTACCAGTCGATGACTACGCGCTGCTTTTCGGCGGTGAGCACCGGTTCAGTGTCAGTATCGCTGCTGGTCAGCGTGAGCAGGCGCTTGTCCAGATACAGCACGTTCTGCAAAGGCTGCGGCAACTTGAAGTACAGCCCCGGCTGCGTGATGACGCGCTGCACTTGCCCGAACTGGTACACCAGCCCAAAGCGCCGCTGATCGACCACGAACAGGGACGAGTCGAGAATCGCCAGTATCAGTAGCGCCACAACGACGAGCAGGCCGAGCTTGCCGATGTTCAATGACCTGGACGTGTTGTTGTCGTTTTGATCGGCCATGTTCATCGGCTTTCCCGGTCGCGGCTGCGCGCGTCGTCGCGCGAACGGGCGTCTCCCGCGGTAGTGTTGCCGTCATCGGCCGATGGCGCATCCGCTGCGTCCACCGCCGGGGCCGGTGCATCCGTGGCCATCTGTTGCGACGCGGTCTGCGCGGGCGCGGCGGCACCCGAAGGCTTGGCTCCGGCGGTTTGCAACACCTTGTCCAGCGGCAAATAGATCAGATTGCCTGCGGCGCGGCCATCAATCAGCACTTTGGTGGCGTTTTGGTAAATCTGGCGCATGGCGTCGATATACAGGCGCTGGCGCGTGACCTGCGGCGCTTTTTCGTACTCCGCCAGCACGGCGGAAAAACGCTGCGCGTCTCCCTCGGCGCGCGCCACCACGCTGGCCTTGTAGCCTTGGGCCTCCTGCTTCAGGCGCGCGGCCGTGCCGTTGGCGCGCGGCACCACGTTGTTGGCGTAAGCCTGCGCCTCGTTGCGCGCGCGCACGCGCTCCTGCCCGGCCTTGAGCACGTCGTCAAACGCGGATTTGACCTGTTCGGGCGGACTGACGCCGCTTTGCTGCAAATTGACCGCCACCCCCTCAATGCCAACCTGATAGCGGTCCAGAATGGTCTGCATCAACTCGCGCACGCGCGGGGCGATCTGGTCGCGTTCGTCGGCCATGGCGTTGTCCATGGTCATCTGGCCCACGACCTCGCGCACCGCGCTTTCGGCGGCCTGCTTGACCGCGTCGGTGGGATCGCGGGTGTTGAACAGATAGTCCCGCGCGTTACTGAGCCGGTACTGCACCGAGAACTTGATCTCCACGATGTTCTCGTCGGCGGTAAGCATGGCCGCCTGGTGCAGGCCGGTGCTCTGGACAATGGCGTCGCTGCCCACGTCCACCGAGCGGATTTGCGTCACGTTGACGACTTCCTGATTCTGGATCGGCCAGGGCAGCCGCCAGTTGAAACCCGCCCCCACCGTGGCGCGGTATCGGCCGAATTGGGTGATGACGGCTTGCTGGCCTTCCCGCACGATAAAAAACCCCGATCCCAGCCACGCCAGTACCAGCAACGCGACGATGATGGCCAGGCCTATGCCCGCGCCTTTCATGTCCGGCTGCGGCAGATTGGGCAGACCGCCGCCGCCGCCCTTGCGCCCGCGCCCGCCCAAGCCACCGAACAACTGGCCGAGCCTGCGGTTGAAGTCGCGCCACAGTTCGTCCAGGTCCGGCGGCCCCTGGTTGGGGCGGCGCTGCGGCCGTTGCCCCCCATCGCCGGGTTGCTCCTGAAAGAGCCAGCCGCGCAAACGGGATCTCAAAGAAAAAATCGAAGGGGCCAATGGCAATGGCAGTCGCAAACGCTCTTTCATGCTTGGGGTTTGCAGAGTTCTCATGCGGATACCCCCCTATTGTGCCCAACTGCATCACTGGCTGATCCGCAAGCCCAGGCTGACCCAGCGGTCCGGGCCGTTACCCACGCGGCCAGCGCCGCGCGCAATTCAGGCAGCCCCTCGCCTGTGGCTGCGCTGACGAACACGCGCGGCGCTTCGCGCCCCTGCTGCGGCACCGTATCGCGCAGCGCGCGCGGGCGTGCGTCCGGCGCCAGCGCGTCGAGTTTGTTGAATACCAGCACCTGCGGCACGTCCCGCGCCCCGATGTCGGCCAGCACGCGCGCCACCTCGGCCATTTGCTCCGGGTGCGCGGGGTTGGCCGCGTCCACCACGTGCAGCAGCAGGTCGGCGTCGGCGGCCTCTTGCAGCGTGGCCTCGAAAGCCTCCACCAGTCCGTGCGGCAAGTCGCGGATAAAGCCTACCGTATCCGACAGCGCCACCGCGCGCCCGGCGGCGCCCGGCGCGCCTTCTTGCGCGTCGCCCAGCCAAAGCTGGCGCGTGGTGGTATCGAGCGTGGCGAAAAGCTGATCGGCGGCGTAGGCGCGGGCGCGCGTGAGCGCGTTGAACAACGTCGATTTACCCGCGTTGGTGTAACCCACCAGCGAAATGTCGAAGGTCGGACGGCGCGCGCGCTGGCGGCGCTGGGTCTGACGCTGGCGCTTGACCTTGGTCAGGCGCTCCTTGGTGCGCCGGATGGCATCGCCAATCAGGCGACGGTCCAGCTCGATCTGTGTCTCGCCCGGCCCGCCGCGCCCGCCGATGCCGCCCTGCTGGCGCTCCAGGTGCGTCCAGCGGCGCACCAGCCGGGTGCTCAGGTATTGCAGGCGCGCCAGCTCGACTTGCAGCTTGCCTTCGTGACTGCGCGCGCGCTGCGCGAAAATCTCCAGAATCAGCAGCGTGCGGTCGTTGACCGGCAGACCGATGGCGCGCTCCAGATTGCGTTGCTGCACCGGCGAGAGCGCCTGGTCGAACAGCACCTCGCGCGCGTCATGCGCCTGCGCCAGCAGGCGGATTTCCTCGGCCTTGCCGCTGCCCACGAACAGCGCCGCATCGGGCGCCTTGCGCCGGCACGTCAGCCGCGCCACCGGTTGCAGGCCCGCCGTCTGCGCCAGCAGGCCCAGCTCTTCCAGCGCGGCGTCGAAATGCGGCGCGCCCAAATCCACGCCCACCAGCACGGCGGCGGGCGCGGCGGCTTGCGTGACGGTCGGAGCAGCGGCGGGCAAAGCGCGCTGAGGCTTACAGTACGCCGCCCTCGAATTGCTCAGGCGGCGTCTGTTGCGGCGCGGCCTCCGCCACTGCCGACAGCGACTGGAAGCTCACCGGACGGCCCGGCACGATGGTCGAAATCGCGTGCTTATAGACCATCTGCGTGATGGTGTTGCGCAGCAATACAACGTATTGGTCGAACGACTCAATCTGCCCTTGCAGCTTGATGCCGTTGAGCAAATAGATCGAAACTGGAATGTGCTCCCTGCGCAGCGTGTTCAGGAAGGGGTCTTGTAACAACTGCCCTTTGTTGTTCACGATATGGCTCCGTGTTCAAAAAAAGTTATGAAAAAAACAAAAGAAGGAAGCGCGATCATGCCATAGGTTTGCTCCATGCGCTCATTTCATGCCCCGCGTCTGCAAGAAAAGATGCCGTCATCGGGGTTTTGCTACAGTCCGCAAATTGCACTTTCCCCGTTTATCGCATGTTCCGTGGCCGTCCCGTCGTTACGTCCAAGCCCGTTGGCTGGGCGATTACCGCGCTGCTCGCGGCCAGTTCGGTTGCCGGCATGCCGGCATGGGCGGCGGGGAATAACCCTTCGGCCGCGCCGGTTTCATCCAGCGGCGGTCAAGCAGGCGCGCCGGTAACGCTGGATTTCGCCAATGCCGACATCGACGCGGTGGCGCGCACCCTGGCCACCATCACGGGCCGCAACGTGGTGGTTGATCCGCGCGTCAAGGGCACGATGACGCTTCAAAGCACGAATCCGGTTACGCCCGCCGAGGCGCTGCGGCTGTTTTCCGCGCAACTGCGCGCGCAAGGCTACGCGCTGGTGGACAGCGAAGGCATCTACGTGGTGGTGCCCGAGGCCGACGCCAAGCTGCAAGCGGCCAGCGTCTCGGCTGGCCCGGTTAGGGCAATCAAGGGCGGCGGACAAATCCAGACGCAGATTTTCCGCCTGACGCAC
>JAIRQU010000068.1 GCA_031256305.1 Burkholderiaceae bacterium | reverse complement strand
AATCAGGAAAGCGCGCCGCAGCCATAAGGCGCAGGCTACGCACATGGCCCTCGCACAAAACCCGGAAATCCGGGCGAAGTAGCGAGGGGAAAGTTTTTGATTATAACTGTTTCACTTTGCCGTTGGCAACTGCGGAAAACCGAACGGTCAGCGCGAGCGACTAGCGCAGCCACAGCCGCATGGTGTCCCAGGCGCGGCCCAGAAAACCGGCTTCATCCACCGCTGCCAGCGCCGCCAGCGGCACTTCGTCGATGACCTGGCCATCGAGCTTGACTTTGAGCGTGGCAACTTTTTGTCCCTGTTTGAACGGCGCAATCAGCGGATCGGGGCGCGCGATTTCGGTGGTGATTCTGGCGGCATCGCCCGATGGCACGGCAACGATGATGGGATCGGCACTGCCGAGCTTGAGCGTGTCCGACGCTCCTTTCCACACGGCGGGAGTGGCCGCGGGGTGACCCGCGTCGAACAGCTTGACACCGTCATACGCGGTGTAGCCCCAGTTGAGCAGCTTTTGCGACTCGTCGGCGCGCGCGGCTTCGCTGGCCGTGCCCAGCACCACCGACAGCAGCCGCCGTCCGCTCAGATTGGGGAAATCGCGCCTGGCCGTAGCCACCAGACAATAACCGGCCGCATTGGTAAAGCCGGTCTTCAGGCCATCAACCGTCGGGTCGCGTTGCAGCAGCGCGTTGCGGTTGTTCTCATTGCTCACCGGCGTGCCGGGGTAATAGTATTGCTTGATGGCGAAATAGCCCATGTCTTGCGGGAAATCGCGCATCAGCCGCAACGCCAGCGTGGCCAGATCGCGCGCAGTGGTTATGTGGCCCGGCGTAGGCAGCCCATCGGGATTTTTGTAGGTCGTGGCGTTCATGCCCAGCGCCCTGGCCTGGTCGTTCATCATCTGCACGAAGCGCTCGACCGTGCCGCCCACGCATTCGGCCAGCGCCACCGTGGCATCGTTGCCCGACTGCACCACCATGCCCTTGATGAGATCCTGCACGGGCACCTGCATCTTGGGGTCGATGAACATGCGCGAACCGGGCGTTTTCCACGCCTGCACGGAAACCGGGCAAGTCTGCGTCAGACTGACCTTCTTGGCGCGCAGGGCGTCGAACACCAGATACGCCGTCATCAGTTTGGTCAGCGACGCCGGCTCCACGGGCATGTCGATATTGCTGCCCGCCAGTTGCTGCCCGCCCGCGGTGACATCGAGCAACAGATACGCCTTGGCGGCAATATCGGGCGGCTGCGGCAGCACAAGCGCCGCTGGCGCGGCCCCGGATGCCGCTGCCACGGACGCGGATGCAGGCGCTGCGGGGGCGGCCTGTCCAGAAAAAGAAGCGGTCAGCGCCAAAGCGCCCGCCAGGATGCCCGCCAGCGCGGGCGCGGCAAGCGCCGATCGGAAAGATTTCATGGGAACTGCGTCAAAACAACTGAAAAATCTGGTCCGCGCCTCACGCGCAACCGCGCACGTGGCGCGCCACCAGCGCCTTGAGAAGGGGCAATTGTCCGTGAAAAAAGTGCCCGCCGCCGGGCACCACGGCAACCGGCAGCGATTGAGGGCGCGCCCAATCGAGCGCGGCGGCCAGCGGCGCCACGTCGTCCTGCTCGCCATGCACGACCAGCGTGCGCGCTTGCAAAGCCTGGGCAATAGCCGGTGCCGCAAAGCGTGACGCCGCCGTGCCCACCAGCACCGCCGAGGCGATGGGGCGATCAGGGTGCAGCCGCGCCATGACTTGCGCCGCAACATAGGCGCCGAACGAAAACCCGGCAATTGCCAGCGCCCCGTCCGGCGATGCGGCCTGCCCGATGACCGCCAGCATGTCGTCGGCTTCGCCCCGGCCCTCGTCATGCGCTCCGGCGCTGCCGCCCACGCCGCGAAAGTTGAACCGCAGCGCGCGCCAGCCGCATTGCAGATAAGCGCGGGCCAGCGTCTGCACGACCTTGTTGTGCATTGTGCCGCCAAACAGCGGATGCGGGTGCGCAATGACCACCGTGCCCAACGGCGCGGCAAAAACGCCCAAATCGGGTTGATCGGCCTGCGCCTCGATAGCGCCCGCAGGGCCGCGCAGCGTCAGCCCCAGACTGGCCGCAGCCACTTCAATGCCCCACGTCCGGCGGCAGCCGCAAGCGCTCAACCACCTGGCCGTCTTGCAGATGCGCGGTGATGATTTCATCGATGTCGTCCAGACAGGTGTAGGCGTACCAGACCGCTTCCGGATATACCACCGCCACTGGCGCGCCCGCGCAGCGGTCCAGGCACCCGGCCTTGTTCACGCGCACCCGGCCCGGCCCCGACAGGCCCAGCGCCTTGACGCGCGCCTTGCAATGCTCGAACGCCGCTTGCGCGCCGTGACTGGCGCAGCAGCCCTGGCCGCCCTCGCGCTGGTTGAGACAAAAGAAGATGTGGCGCTGGTAATAACCGGGAACGGTTTGACTCATGCGGGGCATTCTATGGCGCCAACGCCCAGATGCCAGGATCAAGCGGCTGGCCCCAGCAGGAACAAATGAATCCCCCCGCCCGATTACCGGATCGGATGGGTTTCCACGCCCGCCGGGGCAGGCGCGGCGGCGGGCGCGGGCGGCGGCGCGACATCGTTAACGCCGCCGTTAACGGGCGCGTCCGCCGCCTCCGGCGCGGCATAACCGCCGCCGGTAATGGTGCTGGTCGAGCCGCCGGTAATGGCCGAGTCGGGCACAAAGTCGATGATCCGCGCCACGCGCTGCACGCCGTCAACCTGCTGCGCGGCGCTGGTGGCTGATTGTGTTTCCTGGCGCGTCAAGCGCCCCATCAGATACACCGTGCCGCGTTCAGTAAGCACCTTGATGCTGGCCGCGGGCACGCCGTTGGTGTGCATGAAGCGCGTCTTGACCTTGCTGGTGATGTAGGCGTCCTGCGAGCGCGAGAGCATACTGCTGGGCGGCATCACGGCCAGGTCGTTGAACACGGCTTGCACGCCCTGTATGCTTTGGGCGGCGGCTTGCGCGCGCGCGCGGTCGGCGTCACTGATGACCTCTCCGGTCAGCAGCGCCTTGCGGTAATAGCTGGTGACGTTGACATGGCGGTCGTGCCCGGCCAGCGCCTGCTCAATGGAGTCGCTGCCCTGGCTTTCGATGCGGCTATCGGCGGTCGCGGTTTCGCCGCTGCGCCGCCCGGAGGTCAGTACCAGCGCGCCCGCGCCCGCCGCGCCGCTGATCACGGCCACGGCGCAACCGGCAAGCTGCCCAGCCGCCGCGGCCGTCAGCGCGGCGGCGGCGATCCATGAAACGATGCGAAGAGACTTGTTCATGCGCTGTTTTCCTCGTTGCCCAGCAATTGATCGTCCAGTCCCTCGCACAGGCCATTGATGGCCAGCAGGTGCGCGGCGTGAATGTGCGCGGCGTGAATGTGCGCGGGCGGCACGGCAATCAGCACGTCGGTGTCGCGCAGCCGGCGCGCCAGTTCGCCGCCGCTGCGCCCGGTCAGCGCGATCACGGTCATGTCGCGTTCGTGCGCGGCCTGGGCGGCGCGGATCAGATTGGTCGATTCGCCATTGGACGAGAGCACCACCAGCGCGTCACCCGCGTTGCCCAGCGCTCGCACCTGCGCGGCGATGGAATCGGCGTATTCGCCGCGCCGCGCCACGGCGGTGAGCGTGACCGCGTCGGTGCCCAGCGCCAGCGCGGGCAGTTCGGGGCGCGCGCGCTCCAGCCCGCCCACCAGCAGCGCCGCCGCGTACTGCGCCAGCGCGCCGGACGCGCCATTGCCGCACAACAAAATTTTGCCTCCGCCGGTCACGCAAGCCAGCAGCGCCTGTACGCCCGACTCAATGGCGCTCGCCAGCGCGGGCGCCCACTGATACATCAGATCGGCGCTGTCGATGAATTGCTGCGGAATGAGTGGTTCGGCCATTGAGCGCCAATGATACAAATTTTGTAGCAACGCGCCATGCCACGCGCGGACACGGGCACGCGCCGCCCCGTAAATCGCTATTGACGCCTATAGGACAAAAATTCGTTGGCGCGGCGGACGATTGAACCGCGTGGATAGCGGTTATGCCGATTCATTCCGGGGCGTCGAACGCCGCTGGCAGCCAGTGCAGCGCCTCGCCTTCGATGGCCACGACATCGAAGCGGCACGGCGGCGGCGCGTCGCCATAGCGCAGCAGGTAATGCCGGGCGGCCAGCACGATGCGGCGGCGCTTGGTTGCCGTAATACTGCCCGCCGCGCCGCCGTGCGCGGCATCGGCGCGCGCGCGCACCTCGACAAATACCAGCGCGCCGCCGCTGTCTTGCATGATGAGGTCGATCTCGCCGCCACCGCGCCCCGGCGTCCGATAATTGCGCGCCGCCAGCCGCAGCCCGGCGCGCTGCAAGTGCGCCAGCGCCCGGTCTTCGGCGGCTTGTCCGCGCCGCCGGGTGGTGAGGGCCGCCGCGCCGTGATCTTCTTCAGTTGAGCTGGCCGAGCGCTTCCACTTCCAGAATGCCATGACCGATTCCCGCCCCGTGGGCAAACCCGATTACGGCCCCGCGCTACACGCCGCGCGACAAGCCGCCGGTGCGCAGCATTATCCGGCGGGTTGCCTGTATGTGGTGGCCACGCCCATCGGCAACCTGGCCGACATCACGCTGCGCGCCCTGCACGTGCTTGATCTGGCCGATGTCATTGCGTGCGAGGACACGCGCCAGACCCGCCAGTTGCTGCGCGCCTACGGCATCGACAAGGCGGTGGACGCCTTCATGGCCGCGCACGAGCACAACGAAACGCGAGCCGCGCAAGCCATCATCGCCCGGCTGCAAGCGGGTCAGCGCGTGGCCTATGCCAGTGACGCAGGCACCCCGGCGATAAGCGACCCCGGCGCCCGGCTGGTGGCCGCGTGCGCGGCGCGGGGTGTGCGCGCCATACCCGTGCCGGGCGCCAGTTGCGTGACGGCAGCGCTGTCGGCCGCGGGCATTGCCGATGACGGACGTTACGTGTTCGAGGGCTTTCTGCCCGCCCCGTCCGGCGCGCGGCAGGCGGCGCTGGCGTGCCTGCAAAGCCAATCGCGCGCCATCGTCCTGCTGGAAGCGCCACACCGCATCGCCGCGCTGGCCGATGCGTTGGCCGCCGCCTTCGGCGCGCGCGCCGTAACCGTGGCGCGCGAGTTGACCAAGCAATTCGAACAAATCGCCACCCTGCCCTGCGCCGATCTGCCCGCCTGGCTGGCCGCCGATGCGCAGCGCCAGCGCGGTGAATTCGCGCTGATCCTGCACCCGGCGCCCGCCGCAAGCGGCGCCGATGCCGACGCCCAAGCGGACCGCCTGCTGGCGCTGCTGCTGGCCGAATTGCCGCTGAAAACCGCCGTGCATCTGGCCGCCGAAATCAGCGGCGGCGCGCGCAATGCGCTGTATGCGCGCGCGCTGGCGCTGCGCGCGGCCCAGCCGCAGGACAAAGATTGACAGCGCCAGCGGGGCCGCCGCCAAAGGCCAAAGCGAGGATGCAAAACCGCCTGAATCGGGCATTCTGGCTGACAAGACCGCCGTTGCGGGGATTCTTTGGCGCGCTTAAAGGCTGGATACACCGCTCCCCGCCC
>JAIRQU010000015.1 GCA_031256305.1 Burkholderiaceae bacterium | reverse complement strand
AACCGGCCCGCGGGCCGGTTTCTTGTGCGCCATCGCCAATTACGACAGATGCTGGCTCAAGAGCTTGGTCATCTCGAACATGGTGACCTGGGGCTTTTTGAAAATTTCCTTGAGTTTGGCGTCGGCGTTGATGTTGCGCTTGTTGGCGCTGTCCTGCAACTTGTTGGCCTTGATGTAGTCCCAGACCTTTTTGACGACCTCGGTGCGCGGCAGCGGTTGCGCTCCCACGATGGCCGCCAGCGCCGGGCTGGGCGTGAGCGCTTTCATGAAAGCGGGATTGGGCGCGCGCTTTTTGGCCGCGGGGGATTTGCTTGCAAGTACCATTGGGGTGAGTCCTTTGCGTGAGAAGAGAAAAGAGGAGACGTGAAAGTTGAAATTATTATGCACCGCGCGTATGCACTGCCGGGTGTGGTGAGCGAACGGGGCAGTGATCTATCCTACCGGATTTGAGTCAGCGTTTCCAATAACCCGTCGCGCGGCCCGCCCGGTAAGGGGCGGCAGTGTTGCTTTTTGAACATGGGCTATGCTGCGAACTTTGATGATCGCGCCATCTGGCGTTTGGAAGAGACATCATGCCCGAATCCGTCACTCCGCAATTTGCCACCTGTGACCTGTGCGACGCGCACGAAGCCGACGTTAGCGGCGCTTTTCGCGTGCTGCCGCCGGTATTCCGGGACTACGGCGCGCTGCGCGCGTTTTGCGGTCCGGTGTACACCCTGCGTTGTCTTGAAGACAATTCGCGCGTGCGCGAAGCCGTCAGCGCTCTGGGGCAGGGCCGCGTGTTGGTGATCGACGGCGGCGGTTCGCTGCGGCATGGACTGGTCGGCGGCAATCTGGCCGTGGCCGCGGCGCGCAATGGCTGGGCCGGTATCGTCATTGCTGGCTGCGCGCGCGACGCGGCTGAACTGCGCGCGGCGGGCTTGCCCATCCGCGCGCTGGCGCTGATGCCGCTGCGCACCCAAAAGCGCGGCGAGGGCCAAGCCGATGTCCCCGTGCGCATCCAGGGCGTTCCGGTGCGCCCCGGCGACTGGCTGTACGCCGACGAAGACGGCATCGTAATAGCCAGCCGCCCGTTGGCTTGACATGGCTTTGTTGGCCCTGTCTTTCTGGCCTGCCCGGAGGGAATTGAACCCCCGACCTACGGCTTAGAAGTCCGCTGCATAGGCTCGTAAAAACAACAACTTAATTATTAAAATTATTCCGCAAACAGAAACTTGAGGACCCGCTGCAAGGCGCGCCGTTGCTGGGCCTCAAAATTTTTGCGGAATAATCGCGGCCCCTGCTTGAGGCTGCCGCGGCGAACAGCCCCAAGGTCTGTCCGTCTATGTTCACTCGGAGAACTTAGGGTCGGCCATTGCACCGCCAGGGGCAGCCCAGCCGTAGGCCGTATTGCAAGGCATGGAGTGGAAGGTGAAGTCGCCAAAGCGCTCGCGCCCGCCAGCTACTTTTATCGCGTCGGTGGCCTGTTCCAGCGTTGGCCCTTCGAGTGCGCCAAAGCCTGACCCGCCGTGTCTGATGTCGTTGATGAAGTCCGAGGAGAACTGCCCCGTGCCCAGCAGCCCGGCGCGCTCAATGCCATTGTTGACATAGTCACCCAGCGTCCAGTCCTTTTTCCAGCCCGGCTGGCTGCCCCCGCCCTGCACCATGCCCTTGACGTAATCGGCGGCGATCATGATGGGCACGTAGCTGGCCAGCGCCATCGCCGGGGTGTAGTTGCCCTCCCTGGCCTCATGCCACACGCGATCAAGGATCGTGTGCTGAAAGCTGTAGGTGAACTGCTTGAGGTGCGCGACCAGCGCAAAGTGCGGATCGTTCATCCAGACAGTCTTGTCAGCCGCGTCGGGGCGCAGCACCGCGCCATCAACCCAGCGGTTGACCGCCGCGCGCATCTTGATGGCATGCTCAGCGCTCAGACCGTCGGCCTCGGTGAGCGCCACATGGCCGTTCTTCATGCGGATGTCGCCGGGCTTCAAACCCAGCTCGGCCAGAAAGCGCGCGCTGTGCGCGGTGGGCAGACTGGCATGGCGCTCCAGGAACTTCACGGCCGCCTGCGTGGCCGACACGCGCATGGAGGTATTGAACTGCTCCATCAGATTGAAGCGGAAGAAGGCATTGTTGATCTTGCGCGCCCAGCCGCCGGAGATGTCCTGACCGTAGAGCGAACCCATTGCGTGCGTGAGCGCGGCGTTGTCGATGGCGCCCATCGTCTCGGCCAGATGCGTGGCCGCGTCCTTGGGGGCGTTGGGATCGAAGCGCTTGAAGTTCTTGTGGGTCTCCCACACGCCGCGCCCGAACGCGCGCAAAGCATCGCCCAGCGTGCCCCCGCGCACCATGATGCCCATCGGATCGACCGCGCTGCTGAATATCGCCAGCGGCAGCAGGCGGATATTTTGGTAGACCATCAGGTTACTCATGAGCTTGCGCGCGACGGGACTGATGTTCTCGCCCAGCGTGCCGTTGATGCCCTTGAGGTACTTCTCGGTCAACTCGATATGTTTGGCGGTGGCCCCCTCGCGCCGCGCCTGATCCAGCAGCGCCTTGAGCTTGCCGCCATCGGCGCCGAAGCGCCGCGCCCACTCGGAGCGGCGCGTAGCCTGACTGACGTAGCTGTTGAGGGTCGAATAGAAGTCCTTGTTGAGGAACGGCGCGGCGTCCTGGCCACTGATGAAAGCCAGCTTGCGCTCCTTGAGGTGTTCCATACCCGGTGCATCGGCGCGATGGTCTATGTCGAAGTCGTTGCCATCGTTGCTGATAAGGCGGTTGATCGTGGCCTGCGGGTCGCCCTTGAACTGACCGCTTTGCACATACTTGTCGAGCATGGCGCGGAACTCGCTCTGGTGCGAGCTGATGGCGCCGGCGTCCCATACGCGGGGAAAGTACTCCGGCCCCAAGTCACCCACCTTCAGTCCGGCTTTGCCCATGTAGTCCTTCATGTCGGCCAGGGTCTTGCGGACGATAGCCTGCGCCGTGCGCGCCTTGACGGAGGGCGCCTTCGTGCCGCGCTGCATGGCCTGCATGGCTTCGCTCAAGTCCTGCGGGCTTGCCTTTATCCCCTCCAGAGCCGCAGCCAGGCGATTCATGCGCGCGGCGCGCTCATCGCGGCTGGCCGCCAGATAGCCCATGTCCTGTCCTTCGTGCGTG
>JAIRQU010000012.1 GCA_031256305.1 Burkholderiaceae bacterium | reverse complement strand
TCCTAAATATTTCAACACGCTGTACTGTAATCTGGTGGGCGCGGGCGAGCAGGCCGGTATTCTGGAAGACATTCTGGACCGCCTGGCGGCCTACCTGGAAAAGACCGAAGGGGTCAAGTCGAAAATCAAAAGCGCCTTGATGTACCCCTGCGCGGTGATCGTGGTGGCCTTCGTCGTGGTGACCATCATCATGCTCTTCGTGATCCCGTCGTTCAAGCAGGTATTCAGCTCGTTCGGCGCGGACTTACCCGCGCCGACGTTGCTGGTCATCGCTGTGAGTGAGTATTTTGTAAAATATTGGTGGTTGATTTTTGGCGTCTTGGGCTTGGGCTTGTTCTTTTTCTTTCAGTCCTGGAAGCGCAGCAAGAAAATGCAAGTCTTCATGGACCGGCTGTTGCTCAAAATCCCGATTTTTGGCCCGCTGATTCGCAAATCGGTGTTGGCGCGCTGGACGCGCACGCTCTCGACCATGTTCGCGGCGGGGGTGCCGCTGGTCGAGGTACTCGATTCGGTGGGCGGCGCGTCGGGCAATGACGTGTATAAATCGGCCACTGAAAAAATTCAACGGGAAGTGGCCACCGGCACCAACCTGACCACCGCCATGTCACACACCAATGTTTTTCCGAACATGGTGTTGCAAATGACGGCCATCGGCGAGGAATCAGGCGCGCTTGATCACATGGTCGGCAAGGCCGCCGATTTTTACGAGGATGAGGTCGATCAGGCCGTGGCGGGGCTGTCCAGCCTGATGGAACCCATCATTATCGTGTTTTTGGGTACGGTCATCGGCGGGATCGTGATTGCCATGTATCTGCCCATCTTCAAGCTCGGTTCGGTTGTTTGATGGCGGCGGACTGGTTGCCGTTACCCGATCAGCCCGCGTGGCTGCTGGCGCTTGCCGGCGCCGTGTTCGGTTTGATCGTGGGCAGTTTTCTCAATGTCGTGATTTACCGCCTGCCCAAGATGCTGGAGCGGCAATGGGCCGCCGAAGCGCGCGACTTCATGGCCGACAACGCTGGGCCGGCGGCAGCCGCGGATGCCGGGCCGCACGCGCCTGCCGCGCAAACCGAGGAACCGTTCAATCTGGCCGTGCCGCGTTCGCGCTGCCCGTCGTGCGGACACGCAATTGCCTGGTACGAGAACATTCCCGTTTTCAGTTATCTGGCGTTGCGCGGACGCTGTTCGGCGTGCCACGCGCCGATCAGCGTGCGTTATCCCTTGGTCGAACTGCTAACCGGCGCGCTGTTTGCCGTTTGCGCCTGGCGCTGGGGTTTGAGCGCAACGGCGCTGGTCTGGTGCGGGTTCGCCGCCGCGCTGGTGGCGCTGGCGGGCATCGACTGGGACACCACCTTGCTGCCCGACAATTTGACCTTGCCGCTGCTGTGGGCCGGGTTGCTCGCTGCGGCGCTGGGGCTGACGGGCGTGACCGCAACCGCTGCCGTCTGGGGCGCGGCGGCGGGGTATCTGGCGCTGTGGGCGGTTTATTGGGCGTTCAAACTGACCACTGGCAAGGAAGGCATGGGCTATGGCGACTTCAAGCTGTTCGCGGCGCTGGGCGCGTGGTTTGGCTGGCAAGGCCTGCTGCCGGTGATTCTGCTGGCCTCGGTGGCGGGCATCATTGTGGGGCTGGCGCTCAAGGCTGCACGCCGGTTGCACGCGGGCGGCATGGTGCCGTTCGGTCCGTTTTTGGCGCTGGGCGGGCTGGCGGCGATGCTGATCGGCTCGCGCGCGCTGTTGCGCCCCATCGGGCTGTGACCCGCGCGGCAGCGGCATGAAGGAGCGCGCCTTCTTCACGCTGGGGCTGACCGGCGGCATTGGCAGCGGCAAAAGCACCGTGGCCGGTATGCTGGCCGCGCGCGGCGCGGGCGTGATTGACGCGGACGCGATTTCGCGCCAGAGCACGGCGGCGGGCGGCGCGGCCATCGCGCCCATTGCGCAAGCCTTTGGCGCGCGCATCATCGGCGCTGACGGGGCGCTGGACCGCGCGGCGATGCGCGAACTGATCTACCGCGACGGGCAGGCGCGCGCGCGGCTGGAAGCCATCATGCATCCGCTGGTATATGCCGAGATGGCGCGCCAGACCGCCGCCGCGCGGCAAGCAGGCTACCGCTTGCTGGCGCTGGATATTCCGCTGCTGGCCGAGGGGCCGGCGCGCTGGCGCGGGCAGTTGGACCGCATCGTGGTGGTCGATTGCCCGCCCGAAACTCAGATCGCGCGCGTCATGGCCCGCGGCGGCTTGGCGCGCGAGGACGTGGCGCGCATCATCGCCGCGCAAGCCACGCCCGCGCAGCGCCGGGCCGTGGCCGATCATGTCATCGACAACGGCCCGCAAGTGACGCTGGCCGCGCTGGCCGCGCAGGTGGATCGGTTGATTGGCGGCCTGCCCGGATCATGATGGAATGGTTTATCTTCAAGATGGCCTTTTGTGCCTGATTGCACCATGTCCCGCAAAATCACCATGCTGTCATCACAGCCGTCGTCGCCGCGCACCGTGCGTTGTCCCGCTTGCGGCGGTCCCAGCCTCTACAGTCCGGCCAACCGCTGGCGGCCGTTTTGCAGCCAGCGCTGCAAGCTGCAAGACTTGGGCGCTTGGGCCAGCGAGCGGTTTCGTATCGAAGAGCATGAACCGGACGGCGGCCAAACCAATGCCGATCCGGGCGACGCCGATCCGGGCTTTGGCGGCGGCAATTCCGGGACGCTGGTGCATTGAGTGCGCCCAGGTCTTGTGCCCCATTCCGGCTGCGAGTGACGGGAATTTTCTTCATCGCCGCCGGTACATGCTGGCCGCTGTGCGGGTCAGGCCCGCGCCGTGCAGCAGCGCCAGGGTATGCCCGGCATGGGCATGAGTGATGGCCAGGCCCAAGGCGTCGGCGGCATCGGGGCCGGGCGCGGCGGGCAGGGCCAGCAGGCGCTGCACCATCGCCTGCATTTGCGCCTTGGCCGCGCGTCCGTGCCCGGCCACGGCGCGCTTGACTTGCAACGCGGTGTATTCGGCCACCGGCAAGCCGCTGGCCACCAGCGCGGTCACGCACGCGCCGCGCGCCTGGCCCAGCAGCAGCGTTGATTGCGGGTTGACGTTGACAAATACGATTTCAATGGCGGCCTGATCGGGTCGGTAGCGCGCGGCCAGTTCCGTGATGCCGTCGAACAGCAGCTTTAGCCGCGCAGGCAGGTCGCCCGATGGCGCGTCCGTGGTGCGGATGACGCCGCTGGCGGCGTAGGCCAGGCGCGCTCCGTCGGCGTCCAGTAAACCAAAGCCGGTGCTGCGCAGACCGGGGTCAATGCCGAGGATACGCATGGTCAGTTTCCTTTTGCATTACGGCAATTCCGCGCTGCGCATCCGCGCCGCGATGACTGCCGCGCGGTGCGCCAGATACGGCGAGGCGGGCCGGCGCTCGAAGTAGCGCGGGCGCGGCAGCATCACTGCCAAGCGCGCGGCTTCCGGCGCAGTCAAGGCCTCGGCGCTTTTGTGAAAGTAATGCCGCGCGGCGGCCTCCGCGCCAAAGATGCCCTGGCCCCATTCCACGCTGTTGAGGTAAAGCTCCAGAATGCGGCGCTTGGACAGGCACGCTTGCAGCGCGTAAGTCAAAATCAGCTCTTGTCCCTTGCGCAGCAGCGTGCGTTCGCCGGAAAAGAACAGGTTCTTGGCCAGTTG
>JAIRQU010000263.1 GCA_031256305.1 Burkholderiaceae bacterium | reverse complement strand
AGCGGGCCGCTGGCGGCAATGGCCCTGGACGCCGTGGAGCGCGCCGCTCGTCAACCTGACGCCGTTCCATGCGTTTGGCAACGCGCTGGCGCTGGCCGCCGTTGCCGTGCTGGGCCAGGCTGTGGGTGCGCGGCCCCGCGACGCGCTGGCGCTGCTGATCGCCTGGCCGCTGTCCACGCTGGGACTGCTATTGTGGCCGGCGGTGGGGTGGTACGCGGGACTGTCGGGCCTGATTCAGGCGGCGGCGGCCATTGCCGCCTGGCGCGCGCTCACCCAACGCGGCGCGCGCGGCATCGGCGCGCTGCTGGCGGCGGGCCTGTTCATCAAACTGCTGCTTGAACGCGGCTGGGCCACGCCCATCGCTTTCGACAGCTATTGGGGCTTCAACGTCGTCTATGCCGCGCACCTGAGCGGCGCGGCGACAGGGCTGATCGCCGCCGCCGCAGTCGATGGCGCGGCCCGCGCCCTTGCCCGCTGGCGCAACGGGTTAAAAATCGCCCGCCGTTGTGTCCCCTTTGCGCATCGCGCGCGTTAACAAAACACGACAGGTCTGTCTTGTTTTTGCCTTCAGGATTGACTTACCCCTCCCCATTACATTAACATTTCCGCATGTTTCTAATTGACTTGTAGAAGGGGAACGGGAATGCAGAAAAAATCGTATTTGACTGCTCTGGCGGTCTGCGCGGCTATGACCTTGTCAGGTTGCGGCGGGGGCGGCGGAGATGACAACGCGGCAAACGGTACATCGACCTCCGCGTCAGGCAATCCACCGCCAACGTCGGATGGTTCTTCTACATCAAACAACGCTTCTGCGTCAAGAAGCGCCATTGAAGGTATGTGGACTGGGGGATGGCCGAGCCTCTCTACCCAAAGCAATGGATGGTCAAACTACTCTACTCAGCTAATCATCTTGGATAATGGTTCGCTTTTTGGAACCTATGGTACATTGGGTAGTGATCAAATCTATCACATCAATGGCATGTTGTATGGTTCTGGCAGTGTTACTAACGACGGCGCTTCAACATCCCTCACGGTACCCGTTTCGGGATTGTTTACACAATTTGACATGTCTGGCAGTGCACTTCCCAATGTTAATCACAGTTTTTCAGGAAGTGCCTGGAGTCAATTTTCTCTCGACATCACCCTTGACGAGGGTACGCTTCTACCTTTGAGTTATGCCGATAGCTACGACCAAGCAGCACAACTGTCTTCCGTCGCGGGCAATTATTCCAGCCTTTCTGCTATTTCGGGCCAGAATAGTTTTATTCAAAATAATATCATCATTTCTGGTTCGACCCTGACCTTACCATCTGATGCCAATGGTTGCTCAGCCAATGGAACGTTGACGCCGCATCAAACGTCACACGGTGTAGTAGGCGTATTTGATGCTAATCTCACATTCAACGGAACAGGTTGTTTACTGGGTGATGGAACGACAATTCAGGGTGTTGCATTCCAGAGTTATGACAACCAAGCTCTTGAAATACTAATGGTAACGCCCGATAGTCAGACGGGATATATGTTGATGGGTTCTCGCCAGTAATGCTGACTACAAAATAAAAGTGTCTAACCTTCTGCTACCCCGGCAACGCCTAGGGTAGCGGAATAATCCAGTTCTGTCGGCATGGGTCAAACGCAAAGCGCACATGATTTTTCACCGACCCATTACATACGCCGGGGACTAACCAGCAAAAAACGGTCGGCGCTTTATCATTTAATGTGGGACATGGGTGGAAATAAACAGGCTTTTTAAGTCTCAAACCGCATCAGCGTCGGTGTCCATAACTCCCGCCCCCATAACTGCCGCGCGACATTGCCCTGCCCGCCAAACCGCTCCGCGTAAAACGCGGGCCGCCATTGCCCCAATACCGTCCGCCGTACCCGCCGTAGCCCCCGTAATAGCCAAAACTGACAATAGGATAGCCGCCGTAGCCGTAATAGTAGGCAGGCGCGACATCGCCCACCACAACCGGCGGCGGCGCAACCACCACGGGCGGGTTATACACGGGCGCGGGCGGCGGCGCGACGGCAACGGGCGCAGCGACAGGCTCTGGCGACTGATAACGCCGATGCGCCTTTTTCAGTTTTGCGTGATGCTTGGGCCGGACCGGCTGGGGGCAGTCGCACTGCGGCAAGGCCGGATTGGCTGCGGCGGCAACGCTCGCCGAGGCGGCAACCGGCGCAAGAGCCGGTTCGCTTGCGGCAGCGACGGCCAGCACCGCCGGTTGAGGAGACGCCGCCGCAACCGCAGCGCCGGGCTGAACGTGCCTGGATTGGGCTTGTGTCAACGCCCACCCCGATATGCCGCCAGCGGCCAGGGCCGCAATCACAATGGCGGAAATTTTTTCGTTCGTCATGGACAAATCTCCCAAAAGCCCGGCGCGCACGCCGTGCATCAATAACGATAGATCACAAATTCAAGCGTCAAGTTCGACTTTGCCGTTAACTCAAGCACGCCGGCGGCAAAGCCAGCGCAGCGGGAATCATTTCCCGGTTCGCCTCAAGGCGTAAACACCTGCAACACCTCGCCGCCGGGACTGACCAGCAGAAAGCTCTGGCCGTATTGCACCCAATACTGGCCGCAGCACGGAGCAGGCAGGTTGTAGTAGCCCCAGTTGTCAATGGGGGAGTAGCCGTCGGGCAGCACATTGCCGATCAGGAGCGAGGGCGTGACGATTACACCAGGCTGGCGGTAGTAACGCAACGGCGCGCGTGGCGCGACCGGAATCGGCGGGCGGTAATACGCCCCTGGGCCTGCGCGGTAGTCATCTGGCGACGAACGCGGCTGGTATGGGCGCATTGCCTCCGGGCGCTGTTCCTGCCGGGACGGCGCGCCCGCCCTGTAGCCGCGCGCCTGGGCAGATAGTGACGGAGATTGCGGCGCGGACTGACCCGGATGCGGCTGCACCGGCTGCGCAAACGCTCCGCCGCACAAGCTGCTGATAAGCAGCGCCGCGCGCGCAAGGCTGGCAATTTTTTGAACCGTCATGGCTGTTCTTCAAAGGCCAGGGGCCTTATGCAGTGTGGCGATGACTTGCTGTCGCGGCAAAAAGATTTTGCGGTCCCCGCCCAGCCAGGCAAATCATGGCCCGGCGGACGGCAACCCCCTGTTGGATCAGGGCACGAAAATTTGCAACACGACGCCCGCCGGACTGAGCAGCATGAACTGTCCGCCGTATTGCACCCAGTATTGGCCCCGGTCCGGGCGCCGCAGATGGTAGTGCTGCCAGTTGTCAACGCGGTAGTTGTAGCCGCGGTAGGCGCTGGGCATCGGACGCCCCACCGCCATGGGCGGGCGGTGTGCATCCATGACCCTGGGCGGCGGCGCACGACGATCCTGCCGCATTGGCGGCGGACGGCGGTCGTCACGCCGCATATCGGGTTGAGCCTGCGCGCTGGCGGCGGTCAGCAAAACGCCCGCGACCAAGGCCGCGGCAACAGTGGAAATTTTCTGAATTGTCATGGTTCTCTCCATCAAGTAAACGATTCGCAGGAATCACATATCCCCGCGTCTATGTCAGTAACGCTTGAACGCGCACCGCCGATGACAGCGCGGCGCACGAGCCTTGCCTGGTCTGAACCCAAGGCAGTCAGTTGCCAGCGCCCCTGCCCATTGAACAACGCACAATAACAGCTTTCCCTTATGCCGCCCGGAGCAAAACGTACCGGCAGCACAGATAAGAAGGCCATGTATTTTTTGACCCCTGGCGTTCCGCCCCGCGCGCCAATGGCCGCGCGGCGCTGGACATGCGGCGCGGCGCTGCTGGCCGCCGCGCTGGCGCTCCTGTTGGCCGGTTGCGCGCACACGCCCCCAAAGCGCGGCGGCTGGAACGCGCCGCCCGCAAAAACCGGCCCAGTGCGCTCCGGTTCACTGGAGCACCCCAAGAGTCGCTGGACGCCGGTGGACTGGAGCGACTTGCCAGGCTTTGACGCCGATGACACCGCTGATGCCTGGAACGCCTGGATCAAGAATTGCGAGCGGCCCCTGTCCGTATTTGCGCCGCTGTGCGACCAAGCGCGGCAAATGTCGCTGGCCACGCCCGAAGAACAGCGCGACTGGATGCGCGCGCATTTGCAGCCCTACCGCGTTGAACCGGCCTGGGGCGGCGGCGCGTCCGGTTTGCTCACGGGCTATTTCGAGCCGTATTACGCGGCTACGCGCCTGCAACAACCGGGCTTTGACGCGCCCCTGTACGCGCCGCCGCCCGGACTGGCGCGGCGCAAGCCATGGTACACGCGGCAGGAAATGACGCAACTGCCGGACGCGCGCGACCAACTGGCGGGCAGCGTCATCGCCTGGCTGGCCGACCCGGTGGATGCGCTGATCCTGCAAATTCAAGGCTCCGGGCGGCTGCTCATTACCGAGGCCGATGGCAGTCAGCACATGGCGCGCTTGACCTTTGCCGCGACCAACGGGCAGCCCTACCGCAGTCCCGGCAAATGGCTGCTTGACCAAGGCGCGGTGCGCGACGCCACATGGCCGGGCATTCGCGCCTGGTTGGCGGCCAACCCGGACCGGCTCAACGACTTTTTGTGGAGCAACCCGCGCGTGGTGTTTTTCCATGAACAGGACTTACCCCCGCTGGACGCACAATCCGGCCCGCCGGGCGCGCAGGGCGTGGCGCTCACGCCGGGGCGCTCGATTGCAGTGGATCCGCAAAGCATTCCGCTGGGCACGCCGGTATGGCTGGTCTCCAGCGGGCCGCAAGCCAATCTGGCGCGCCTGGCGTTCGCGCAGGACACCGGATCGGCCATCACCGGCGCGCTGCGCGCCGATTACTTTACTGGCTGGGGGCCGCAAGCGGGCGACCTGGCCGGACGCCTGAAGCAGCCCTTGCGGCTGTGGGTGCTGTGGCCCAGGAATCCGTGATGAACCGGACGGCAACCATCGCTTGCCAGCCCGGCATGACTGACCAAACCACATGGCAGGTTGATGCCGTCGTGATTGGCGCGGGGCCAGCCGGTTGCAGTACGGCGCTGTGGCTGTCGGAAATGGGGATTGCCGTCGCCCTGATTGAAAAGTCAAGCGGATTGCTGACGCGCCTGGCGGCTCTGCAATTGCCGCAGAACTGGGTACTGGGCGCGCCCCGGACTTTGACATCCGACCTGGCGCAACGGTACGCGGCGCATATCCAGGCGCAGCCGGGGATACGCATTGCACTCGACGATGCCATTGCGCAGACCCGGCGATTGGCATCCGGCGGCTGGTTGCTCGTCACGCAAGCGGGCAGAACCATCGAGGCCCGCGCGGCAGTCATCGCCACGGGCCTGCAACCCCTGACGTTTGGAGCCTGCTCAGGTCCCGGCACACCGCTGGACGCCTCAAAGCTGGCGCATCGGCGCACGCAACTGCCGGCCGGCCGGTTCCTGTTACTGGGCGGCGGCGACAACGCCATCGAAAACGCCGTGTATCTGGCGCGGGCCGGACATGCCGTCACGCTCTGGTCGCGCGGCCCCTTGCGCGCCCAGCATCACTTGTTGGCGCAACTCGATGAACTGCCCCAGGATCGGTTGACGTTGCGCGTTGCCCAGCCGATGCCCGAACGCCTCGTCAGCTTATCCAGCGGACATGACAACACCGGCGCCTGGAAAGTGGGCAGCGCCGCCTATGGCGCCGAGTCATTTGACTATGTCGCCGTGTTGTTCGGCAATGTGCCCGACGATGCCGTGCCGCGCCTGTTCGCCCAGGCCGCCGGATCAGGAAACGCCTTGCCCGATGGCGTTTTTGTCGCGGGCGATTTGAGCGGCCGCTGGCACCCGTGCGCTTCGACCGCCATTGCCGACGGCGTGCAAGCGGCAAAGCAGGTTCAGCATTGGCTCGATCATGCGGCGATCCAGCCCAACCATGCCGATGCCTTGACGCCCCTTCCGCCGCCCGGCGCTGGCTTGCGCAGCCTGAGCTTTACCGGCCTGCGCTTCAAAGCCGCGCTGGGCATCCTGAAACAGGAACGCGATGCGCCGCAACCGATCCAGGTGGATGCCCAATTGAATCTGGGCCGCCAGCCGTTGCATGTGGGCGATGACGACATCGCGCGCGTGCTCGACTATCGCAGGGTGCGCCAGACCATCATCGACGAATGCACGGCCAGGCATGTCAATCTGCTGGAAACGCTGGTCGGCAAACTGTGCATGCGCCTGCTGCAACTGCC
>JAIRQU010000249.1 GCA_031256305.1 Burkholderiaceae bacterium | reverse complement strand
CCAGTCGTGCAGATCGGTAAAGTCCTGCGTTGGCGGCGGCCACCCCAGCTGGGCATAGAGCGCGCGCAACTCGCGCAGCGTGTCCGGCCCCAGGCACGAGAACAGCACGAAGCCGCCGGGCGCCAGCGCGCGCCGCCAGGCCGCGAGCAGCGCGCCGGGGTCTGCCGCCTGATGCGCGCGCATATTGGCCCAGACCAGATCCATTGTCCCCGCCGGCACGCTTTGCCCGCCGTGGGCCACGCCGCGCCAACGCCGCCACCAGGCTGGACTTGCAGACACATCAGGCGCGACGTTTCCAGCCCCGTCTAATACGAACACGAACGCGCGCGCCTGAGGGTAATGCGCGGCGACCCGCGCGTGCGCCGCCGCCCCGCCGCGCCATGTCGAACCATCGGCCCAGCGCGCGACGGGCAGGCGAATTACGTCGAGCCGCTCGGCCATGCGGCGGCCGATTTCTTCGTGCAACCAAGGCGCTTGAGCAGCAGGCAATTGCGCCCAATGCCGCGCGGCGACGGGGTCGATAGCGGGCAAGGCGCGGACTTCAACGGACATGGGCGAATCAGTTCAGTATATTGGCTCGCATGTTCACCGCCCTGCTCGACCGCATCACCGGCCGCTTGCCCAGCCAGTGCCTGATCTGCCGCGCCTGGCCCGCGCGGCCTCTGTGCGCCGACTGCGTGACACGCTTCACGCCGCGCACGTCCCGCTGCACAACCTGCGCGTTGCCGGTGTCCGAAGGCGTGGCGCGCTGCGGGGCATGCTTGCGCGACCCGCCGCCTTGGGACGCCTGTCACGCGGCGGTCGATTACGGCTGGCCCTGGACGGTATGCGTGGCGCGTTTCAAGTTTCACGGCCAGCCGCAACTGGCGCGCGCGCTGACGGCGCTGCTGAAGCGCGACGCCGCCGTGACCCATGCCATCGCGCAAGCGGACTGCGTGCTGCCCATCCCGATGACGCGCCAGCGGCTGGCCGAACGCGGCTACAACCCGGCCTGGCTGCTGGCACAGCAATTGACCCGGCCATTGGCTCCGCACAAGGCGCGCGCCGACGCACTGCTGCGCACGCGCGAATCCACGCCGCAACGCGAGCTGCGCCGCAGCCAGCGCATCCGCAACTTGCGCGGCGCGTTCATGGCGCAGCCCGCGCGCGGCGCGTGCATCCAGGGGCAGCGCATCGTCCTGGTCGATGACGTGATGACCACCGGCGCTACCTTGCGCGAGGCCGCGCACGTTCTGCGGCAAGCCGGCGCGGCGCATATCACGGCCATCGTCTTTGCCCGCACGCCTGAACCGGGCGCCTAGTCCCGCGCAGCAGCCCCGACAATCGCGCCATGTTCCACATCGTCCTGGTCGAGCCGGAAATTCCGCCCAACACCGGCAACGTGATCCGCCTGGCAGCCAATACCGGCTGTACGCTGCATTTGGTCGAGCCGCTGGGGTTTTCGATGAACGACCGGCTGCTGCGCCGCGCCGGGCTGGATTACCACGAATATGCCGATGTGCGCCGCCATGCGGATTGGGACGCCTTACTGGCCGCGCTGCGTCCCGACCCGTCGCGCGTTTTCGCCCTGACCACGCGCGGTGCGCGGCGCGTGCATGACGCGGCTTTCCAACCCGGTGATTGCCTGGTCTTTGGCGCGGAAACGCGCGGCCTGGCGCCTGCCCTGCGCGCGCGGTTTGCACCCGCCCAGCAATTGCGCCTGCCCATGCGCGCGGGCCAACGCAGTTTGAATCTTTCCAACGCCGTCGCCATCACCGTGTTCGAGGCGTGGCGGCAGCAAGGGTTTGCGGGCGGGGTGTAAACCAGCGTATTGCATATCTCTGCATATCTCATCGGTTCGACGCGCCGAATCAAGCACGTTTAACCGCGAGCAGACTCTCCTGAGCCGCTTGGCCGCAGCCGCCATGCTCCTAGAATGACCGCCATGTCCCTCCCCTTTTCCCCCAATGTGCGGCTGGGCCGCAGCGATTTGATGGTCACGCCCATTTGTCTGGGCACGATGACTTTCGGCGAGCAGGTCGGCCAAGCCGACGCGCACGCGATTCTGGATCGCGCCATTGAACGCGGCGTCAATTTCGTCGATACCGCCGAGATGTATGCGGTGCCCGCGCGCCAGGAAACTTACGGCGCGACCGAAACCATCATCGGCCACTGGCTGGCCCGGCGGCCGGGGATACGCCAGCGCATCGTGCTGGCGTCCAAAGTGGCTGGCCCTTCACGCGGGATGCCCTGGATTCGCGCGGGCTTGGGCCTGACGGCGGCCGACATCATTGCCTCCTGCGAAGGCAGTCTGCGGCGGCTGCAAACCAACGTGATCGACCTTTACCAGATTCACTGGCCCGAACGCCATGTGCCCGCTTTCGGCGCGCTCTATTACGACCCGGCCCAGGAAAAATCGGCGACACCGATTCACGAGCAGCTTGAGGCCATGCAGCGGCTGGTGCAGGCGGGCAAGGTGCGCGCCATCGGCCTGTCCAACGAAACGCCCTATGGCGTGCATGAATTCATTCGGCTGGCCGAGCAGCACGGCCTGCCGCGCGTGGCAACCGTGCAGAACGTCTATTGCCTGGTCAGCCGGGCGCTGGAAAACGCCCTGGACGAAACCCTGCACCGGCTAAACGTGTCGCTGCTGGCCTATTCGCCGCTGGGCTTTGGCCTGCTGACCGGCAAATACGACGCGGGCGGCATTACCGGCCCCGATGCGCCCAGGGACGCGCGCATTGCACGATTCGAGTCGGTGCGCAAGCAGCGCTGGGGCCGCCCGGAGGCGCTGCAAGCGGCGCGCCGCTACAACGCGCTGGCGCGCAAGTACGGCCTGGCGCCAGCGCGCATGGCGCTGGCCTTCTGCTACGCCAAATGGCAAGTGGCCAGCACCATCATCGGCGTGACTTCGCGCGCGCAACTGGACGAAAATCTGGACGCTTGGGGCACCGTGCTGCCGCCCGATCTGCTGGCCGAAATCGACCAAATCCGCTGGGAAATACGCGACCCCGCGTGCTGATGAGCAAAAAGGCGCACATTTCCGAAACGCCCGCCACGTATCTGCTGCGCGCGCATGGCATCGTCTTCACCGAACACCCCTACGATTACGTGGAGCACGGCGGCGCGCAGCACAGCGCGCAAGCGCTGGGGCTGGATCCCTACACGGTGGTCAAGACGCTGGTCATGCAGGATCAGGACAGCCAGCCGCTGCTGGTGCTGATGCACGGCAACCGCACCGTTTCCACCAAGAACCTGGCGCGCCAGATCGGTGCCAAGTCGGTACAGCCCTGTACGCCCGATGTGGCCAACCGCCACAGCGGCTATCTGGTAGGCGGCACCTCGCCCTTCGGCACGCGGCGCGCCATGCCGGTGTATATCGAAGCGAGCATCCTTGATCTGCCACGCATCATCATCAACGGCGGACGGCGCGGCTACCTGGTGGGCATCGCCCCGCAGGTCTGCGTGCAACTGCTCAGCGCCAAGCCAGTGCAGTGCGCGTTGGCACAATAAGACTGGACAACAGGGCTGGGCGCATGATTGAAGCGCCGCCTCCAAATCAAGAGACATCGGCGCGCGTGAAAAAGCGCGGCGCTTCGCTCCAGAAATGCCAGGCTGCCGGGTCCTGCGCCAATAAATCGTCTAGGCACCGGCAGATGTCACGCAACAGCGCGGGTAAATCGCTATAAATACCCAGCGGCGTAATGCGCGACCGGCGCTGGCCGGTATGGACATCCAACCCCGTGATGAACACGGCCACGGGCGCGCGCTGATCGACCGCCAGCCGCAACAGGCCGCGCGGAATGCGCGCGGACATGCCCATGACCGTCACGGGTTCGCTGGCCGCCGCTTGGTCGGCAGGTACATCCACCGCCGCCACAACTGGCTGCTCCTGGCGCAAGGCGCGAATAACCGGGCGCAGCGATGACGACACATCCAGCGCCTTCCGACCCAGGATGCGCTCGACCTCGGCGGTGCGCGCGCGGGCATACCAGCCCAGTACCGCGCGGCCGCGAAACGCCGTCCTGTCGAAAGAAGCCACCAACGCATGTGCGCGCACGCGCGCACGCGCCGCGCCGCGCAGCCCCCACATGCCCGCCGACCAATGAAAGGTACACAAAATGGCCGCCCGATCTGGCGGCGGCCACGCGCCATCGACAGTAACGTATCGCGCCAGCCAGCAGTCGCTGCGCGCGCGCGAAAGGTAATAATCCGCATGATCGACCAGCGTCACCAGCCGCCGCATCCAGTGCCAGCGTGCCTCGTCATCAACCACGCCGCGCGCGTGCGCCGCGCGCACCGCGCATTCGCACGCATTTCTGTAAAGCCAGCGCCAGCGTGCCAAGCGCCGAAAAACACGAAAGCACAGCGGCCACGGCAACACCACCGCCAAGCCTGGCAGCAATACCAATTCAAGCAGATCGCGCCCTTCAACTTGCAGGCGTTCAAGCCAATAGCGCATCGCCTCAACTCCAACGATGCGGCAACCGCACCAGCCCCGGCACAAGCACTGGCGTGACAAAACGGAACGCCTTGAATTGGAACCACTGGTCGTAGATCACCAGGCCGGAAGCATCGAACAGATAAACGGTGACCACATAATCGCCCGTATGCAGCGGCAAGTCTGGAAAGGTCAGCGTCACGCGCCAGGTATGGTCTTGCGGCGCACCAACTGGTGCCAAAGTAACGCCATCTTCGCGCGTGGTCATGGACGTAATACCCACGCCGCGATCCTGTTCCAGCATGAAGCCCACGTGCGGACGCTCATCGCCCTTGCCACGCACGGTAATGGTTGCCACCAGATCACGGCTTTGCAACAGGGAAGGCGCGTTGCCTTGCTCCTGATCAAGCAAGTCCGCAATATCGCATGAAATGATCGCCGCCGCAT
>JAIRQU010000198.1 GCA_031256305.1 Burkholderiaceae bacterium | reverse complement strand
ATGGATCCAAACTATATTGCGTTTGCTCAGGCATACAGCGCCCGGACGAATGTGGTGTATGTTGGCGCGAATGATGGCATGTTGCACGGTTTCGATGCGGGGCAAGGTACGCCTGCGAAGCCAGGCACGGGCAATGAGTTGATGGCTTACGTGCCGCGCGGGTTGCTGGGCGGTCTGCATACCAATACGTTTGCCAATGCCCATTACGCGCACCGCTATTGGGTGGATGGCAGCCCGTTTAGCGGCGACGCCCAAACGGCCGCGCCCAACGCCGCCAATGCCGCCAACCCCGGCAGTTGGGCCACGGTGCTGGTGGGTACGCTGGGCGCGGGCGGACCGGGGTACTTTGTGCTGGATGTGACCGATCCGTCAGTATTCGCGGAATCCAGTTTTGCCAATTCGGTATTGATCGACGCGACCGATACCAACCCGGCGACCAGCCCGGTGGCCGGGCAGTTGAGCGTGATTGGCAACCAGTTCAGTCCGCCGGTTATGGCGATGTACACGGCCAGCCAGTCGGCACAGATCATCAAGATCAACTCGCAGGACCCCAACGGGGAATGGGGCGTCATCATGGGCAATGGCTACAACAGCGCCAGCGGTTTGCCGGTGCTGCTGATCCAGTCACTGTCGCATCCGGGGCGGCCCTTATATACGGTACCGGCCATTTGCACCGAGGCCGCCAGCGCCTGTGTCGCAGCGGGCAATGGTTTGGGCGCGCCGCGCCCCATTGACGTGGATGGTAACGGCACCGCCGACATCGTGTACGCGGGCGACTTGCTGGGTAACTTGTGGAAGTTCGACATTTCCAACCCGGACCATGCGCAATGGCGGGTCGCTTATGCCGATGGCAATGGCCAGCCAGCCCCGCTGTTCACGGCGACGGGGCCAACGGGCGCGCCGCAGCCCATTACCAGCGCCCCGGCAGTCACGTCCGACCCGAACGGCGGCTTTATGGTGGTATTTGGCACGGGCATGAATCTGACCGATGCCGATACGACCGACACCCGCCTCAACACCGTCTATGCGCTGTATGACAACCAGACCATGACGGTCAATTTGGCGGCGCGGCTGCCGGGCGCGGACACCACGGTCAGCCAGGTCGTGCTGGGTAGCGCCAACGCCACGGATCAAACCAGCGCCAGTGCATCACCCATTCCCGCCGGGTGCCTCAACGGCACAGGGGCGGGGCGCTACGGTTGCCTGTATCAGCAAACCGGCGGCGCGCTGGATGCGGCCAATGCCAATGGCGTGAGCGTGGGCGTATCCAGCGATCTGACGCGCGAACAAATCGACGATCAGCACTATTTCGGCTGGTATTACGACATTCCCGACATCGCCAACGGCAATGCGGCCAAGGTGCTGGCCAACCCGGTCATGATGTCGGACAACACGCTGATGTTCTATTCGCAAAACGTGGCGAGCAGCTCCGCTGGGACGAGCGGCAGTACCGCGCTGACGCCGACCGGCGCCACGGAATCATGCAGCCCGGTTGCGCTCAACAGCGCGGTGACGACGGTCAATTTCTTTGACCTGTTCACCGGTAACTATCCCGATAACACCATCACCGTCAATAGCGCGGAATACACCGCCGGCAAGGGCAACCGCTTTCAGATCAACGGGGCCAGCCGCTTTATTTCCGATGGCGCCGATGCCTTGTCCGCCACGGGCGCAAACGCCACGATTACCAGCCAGCCAACGGCTGCGCCGGCCGGCCGGCGCGTGGGCTGGCGCATTGGCCGGTAACACACTTGGCGCCAAGGAGAGCAACATGCCCAAAAAGACCGCACGGGGCTTTACGCTGATCGAACTGGTCATTGTGCTGGCACTGATCGCTATTCTGGTTGCCATTGCCTTGCCCAGTTACAGCATCTACATTCAGCGGGCCAATCGCGGCCACGCCAAGGCGGCGCTGCTGCGGACCGCGCAATGGATGGAGCGCGTGGCCACGGCCCAGGGCCAATATCCGCTTGAGCTGGCGGCGGGGCTGCAAGCGGTGGAAGGCAATCGCTATACGGTTTGCCTGGTGGGCGCAACGGTTGCTTCCGGCGTAACGCTGCCGCCGCCGGGCTGCCCGGCGGCGCTGCCCGATAGCGCCGCTGGCGCGCCGCCGCCTTTGCCCGCGGCAAGCGACGGGGAATTCGCGCTGGCCGCTTATCCCAACAACCCCGGCGGCAACGCCAGCGACAAATGCGGCGCTTTCACGGTCACCAGCGTCGGCGTGCGCGGGCTGTACATCAATGGCGCGATGTGTTCCGATACCAATCTGATGACCGAATGCTGGGACAAGTAAGGCAAGGCCGCATCCCGCGCGGGTGACGCGCCTGGCACTGTATGCGCGGCGCGGTCAGTGCGACAGAATCTTGTTGAGAAAATCCTTGGTGCGCGGCTGGCGGTTTTCAGGATGACCGAAGAACTCGTCCTTGGAGCAGTCTTCCAGAATGCGCCCGCCGATGTCGATAAAGATCACACGGTCGGCCACCTTGCGCGCAAAGCCCATTTCGTGCGTGACGACC
>JAIRQU010000173.1 GCA_031256305.1 Burkholderiaceae bacterium | reverse complement strand
GACGCAGGCCAAAGGTATAGGCCAGCAGGCTGGTGCCCATCAGCAACGGATAGTGGCGAAAGGCCACGAAAGCCCAAATCCAGGCCGCCGCGTTGAAAAGGGCCAGAAAGACGTAGATGCGCACGATACGGCGGCCCAGCGGCGAGCGCGCCGCATCGGGCAGCGCATTCACGACTGCTATGGTAATTGTTCTGTTCATGGCTTTATCTATATTAAGTTATCTATATTAAGTTATTTGTGCAGCATGTTTTTAACCTCCTGAATGCTGTAAGGAGGGGTGCGCAAATGAATCACAGAGTGACAATTTGAGCACACAGGACGTAAATCTCGGATGGGATCGATAACATACTCCTCCCCAAGAGTAGCTATTGGTGTTAAATGGTGAACCTCGATATAATTCTCTACGGAATTTCCGTATGTAACACCAAAATTGAAGCCACAAACAAAGCACGATGTACCATAATGTACAATGCACTGCTTGCGTGCAATTGGATTTCGCTCGTAGCGTATCCCTTGAATGATAAGTTCATTCCCTTCCAACAGAGGTTCTGGACGCTCCGCATTCTGAATCTCTAACTTGCTACGCACGAATGAATCAGCGTAGAAATAGAGACCTGGAGAATGTGTGCGACTATAACTTGATGAATTGCGTATTTTCCCACCAGGAGTTCTTGCTGCAAAATCAATAAAATTTTCATGCAAAGGCCGAAAACTTGAAAGAATATACTCAAGCCTTCTGAATTTATCCTCCGGCAACTTGCCGTCTAGCATTTCTAAATTATTTATATAGACAAATTGAGGCTGCGGAACGCTTTTATAAGGAGCAGAGTAAATGGCCTCATGAGCTTCCAGCCCTAAATTTTCATCAATTTCTCCTTGGAGCAAAACACGCAATTGAATATTGTCAACAAACCCTTTCCTCTGAGTTTTTGAACTTCTCCCGAAAAATGTCATAACCTCGACCGTTCCGACATTTAATCTAAACCCATCTTGAAATAACGTCAGTGCCCATACATTTGGAGAAATTTTTTTAGCAAAATTGATTGAGGTAAGTAATTGACGAATCAAAAGCAGCCGATCACGAGGTGACGGACAGATGCTCTCCATTATGGCGACAGCAATCTTTGGATCTTGCCGATCTTCTTGTGTCAAAGCAATCATGGTGCTTTCTTTCAATTAAGGGCGATAGCTAAACCTCATGCAGCCACTGGTACATCAGCAGATGCGCGGCAGCATTTCACCATGCAGCCAGTCCATCAGCCGCTCGCCGCCGAACGAAGTCGTCATTCTGACAAAGTTGTGGTCATCGGCACAAACCTCGCCGATGATGGCGGCATCGCGCCCCAGCGGGTGCGCGCACATGGCCGCCGCCAACGCGGCGGCATCCGCGGCGGCGCAGACGGCGATCAGCTTGCCCTCGTTGGCCAGATACAGCGGGTCCAGCCCGAAAAATTCACAGGCCGCGCGCACGGCGGGGCGCACCGGCACGGCGGCCTCGTCGATGCGCATTCCCACGCCCGATTGCTGACACAACTCGTTGAGCGTGTTGGCCAGCCCGCCGCGCGTGGGGTCGCGCAACAGGCGCAGCGAAGCGCAATGTTCGAGCATGTGGGCCACCAGACCATTGAGCGCGGCGCAGTCCGATTCGATGGGGCTGTCAAAGCCCAGCGCCTCGCGCTGCGAGAGGATCGCCATGCCGTGATCGCCCAGGTAGCCCGAAACGATGACCGCGTCGCCGGGCCGGGCGCGCGCGCCGTCCAGATTGACGCCGTCGGGCACCACGCCCACGCCGGCGGTGGTGATGAACAGGCCGTCGGCCTTGCCGCGCTCGACCACCTTGGTGTCGCCCGTGACCAGATGCACCCTAGCGGTTTGCGCCGCCGCCGCCATCGAGCGCACCACGCGCAGCAAGTCGGCCAGCGGCAGCCCTTCTTCCAGGATGAAACCGGCGCTCAAATACAGGGGCTGGGCGCCGCCCATCGCCAGATCGTTGACGGTGCCGTTGACCGCCAGCGTGCCGATGTCGCCGCCCGGAAAGAACAGCGGCGTGACCACGTGGCAGTCGGTGCTCATGGCCAGCCGTCCGCCCGGCGCGGGCATGATGGCCTGGTCGTTACCCTGCTTCAACCAGACGTTGTCGAAGTGGGACGCGAACAATTCGTCGATAAGCTGCGCGGTGGCGCGCCCGCCCGCGCCGTGCGTCAGGTCGATGCGGCCGTGGCGCAAGTTCAGCCGCCGTCCGTCGATGCGCGCCCGGTTCATGCTATGGCCTCCCCGGATTTGCGCGCGGGCTGCATGAACCTAGAAACAGCAGTTGAACGCGCTCGCCAGTGCCGTGATCGGCGTGCCAGGCAAGGCGCGAGGACGCAGCGGGCTGATGCCCGCAAGGACGAGCAACACCGCATGGCGCGGCGAGCGCGGTGCTGGCGAGCGTGTAGCGCTCTCACTTGACTGGGGACGTCACTGATGCTGCAAAGGTCAATATCCATGTAGCTCTCGTCAAGGTTGTGAGCGGTCAACTGCTGTTTCTAGGTTAAACCGCCCGTAGTGGTAATACGCCGCGCAGGCCCCTTCGCTGGACACCATGCACGCGCCCAGCGGCGTGGCCGGGGTGCAGGCCTTGCCGAACACCTTGCAGTCGCTGGGCTTGTTCAGGCCGCGCAGAATGTCGCCGCAGATACAGGCTTTGACCTCGGCCCCGCTTTCGGCGCGCAGGGCGTAGCGTCGCTCGGCATCCCAGTCGGCAAATTCGGGCCGGATCGCCAGCGCGCTGTGCGGCACCTGGCCCAATCCGCGCCACTCGAACGTGTCGCGCAGTTGCAGGGTTTGCGCCATGCACGCCTGGGCGCGCAGGTTGCCTTGCTCGGTGACGGCGCGGGTGAACTGGTTTTCTACCTCGGCGCGGTCTTCGTTGATCTGCCGTACCAGCATCCGCACCGCTTGCAGCACGTCAATCGGCTCGAAACCGGTGACGACGATGGGCTTGCGGTACTGCGCCGCGATGGGCCGGTAGGGCGCGGCGCCGATCACGGTGCTTACGTGCGAAGGCCCCAAAAAACCGTCGATCCGGTCGCTGCCGTCGCGCAGCAGGTGGATCATGGCCGGGGGCGTGAGCACATGGTTGCAATAGACGCTGAAATTGCGCAGCCCTTGCGCGCGCGCGGCCAGCAACGCCACCGCCGTGGGCGGCGTGGTGGTCTCGAAGCCCAGCCCGAAAAACACCACCTCGCGCGCCGGTTCGCGCCGGGCCAGCTCCAGCGCGTCGGCGCTGGAATAGACCATGCGCACATCGGCCCCCGCCGCGCGGGCGTGGTACAGGCTCTGGCCGCCCGAAGCGGGCACGCGCAGCACGTCGCCGTAGGTACACAGCGTCACCGGGCGTTCTTTAATCAGGTGAATGGCGCTGTCGATGCGGCCCACGGGCAGCACGCACACCGGGCAGCCGGGACCGTGAATCAATTCGATATTGTCTGGCAACAGCGCCGTCAGGCCGTAGCGCGCAATGGCATGCGTATGGCCGCCGCAAAACTCCATCAGGCGGTAGCGCCTATCGGCGCGCACTTCGGCGCGGATGCGCTGGGCCAGCGCCCGCGCCACTGGGCCGCGGCGGAAATCATCGACGTACTTCATGCGGCGCTTTCTTCCACGGGCGCATCGACGCGCGAACCGGCGCTTTCAGCCAGGGCGGCCAGATCGCGCAGCGTGGCGTCGGCCTCGTCGCGGTCAAGCTTGCCGATGGCAAAGCCCACGTGCAGCAGCACGAAATCGCCCACCGCCACATCATCGACCAGCGCCAGCGAAATCTCGCGCGTAACGCCATCGACGTTCACGCGCGCGCGCGCTCCTGGCAGCAGTTCGATGACTTCGACAGGCATAGCTAAACACATGATTCAAATTCCTCCACTATAAGAAGATGGCGCAACATTCAATTGTTGCAACGCCGCCCACGCCTGGCCCAGACTTAAGGCCCCGTCGCCGGGCGGCAACTGGCGCGCTTGCAGCAGGCGGCAGGGCGTGTTGGTCAGGGCATCGGCCACGCCTTGTATCAGCCGCCGGTTGGCGCAGCAGCCGCCGGCCAGCGCCACGGTGGCGAGGCCCGTGGCGGCCATCGCCTGAATGATCCAATCGGCCAGCGCGCGCGCCAGCGCGGCATGAAACAGGCTGGCGATGGCCACCGCGCCACGTTCGGCAGCCGCATATTCGGCCAGCCGCGCGGCCAGCGGCAGCAGATCCAGACACAGGCCCTCGACGCGCCAGAGCGGTTCGTTCCTATCAACCGGCTGGGCCAGCGCCTCCAGCTTCATCGCCGCTTCGCCCTCATAGCTCTGTTGCGGACAGATGCCCGCCAGCCCCGCCACCGCGTCGAACCAGCGCCCCAGACTGGTGGTTTGCGGGCAGTTAAGGCCGCGCTCAATTTGCATATGCACACGCGCGGCGGTTTCGGCATCCGCGCCCGCGGGCAGCCGATGCTGATCGCCCAGCCGGTGCAGCAACGCCAGCGCCATGCGCCAGGGCGCGCGCGCCGCCGCGTCGCCGCCGGGCAGGGGCAGCGGGGTAATGTGCCCCAGCCGCTCGGCGCGGCCTTGTTCCAGGCGCAGCAGTTCGCCGCCCCAGGCGCCGCCATCATCGCCCAGGCCAAAGCCGTCTAGCGCCAGGCCCAGCGCCGGTTCCGCATGGCCATGTTCGGCCAGCACGGCGGCGATGTGGGCATGGTGGTGCTGCACCGTTAACAACGGCACGCCGCGCGCCTGCGCCAGCCGCGCGGCCAGGCGGCTGGAATAAATGTCCGGCTGCAAGTCGCACGCCACGGCCTGCGGCGCGATGCGCCAGTAGTCCAGCCAGCGCTCAACTGTTTCTTCCAGCGCGCGGCAGGCGGCGGCGCTGGAG
>JAIRQU010000113.1 GCA_031256305.1 Burkholderiaceae bacterium | reverse complement strand
ACCCGCAGCGAAAACCAAAGCCCAGCGCCTGCGAAACCTCCGGCTCGTATTGCAGCGAAGCGTCGTTGAGTTTGAGCTTTTCCAGTGCGTCGCGCAGGCTATCGTACTGATTGGCCTCGGTCGGGTACAGCCCCGCGAACACCTGCGGCTGCACCGCCTTGAAGCCTGGCAGCGCCTGGCTGGCTGGCCCCAGATTGTTGGGCAGCTTCTTGTCCAGCGTCAGGGTATCGCCCACCCGCGCGGCGGTCAGTTCCTTGATCCCGGCGATGACGAAGCCCACCTCGCCCGCTTCCAGACTTGCGCGCGGCTGGTGCGCGGGCGTGAATACGCCCAGTTGTCCAGCTTCATAGGCCGCGCCAGTAGCCATCAGGCGCACGCGCTCGCCCTTGGCCAGCCGCCCATCGACCACCCGCACCAGCATCACCACGCCCATGTAGGCGTCAAACCAGCTATCAATAATCATGGCGCGCAACGGCGCGTCGGGCTTGCCGCGCGGCGGCGGCACCTTGGCCACGATGGCTTCCAAAATATCGTCGATACCCTCGCCAGTCTTGGCCGAGCACGGTATGGCCGCGCTGGCGTCCAGGCCAATCACGTCCTCGATCTCGAACCGGGCGCGCTCCGGGTCGGCCTGCGGCAAATCCATTTTGTTGAGTACCGGCAGCACTTCCACGCCCAAATCAAGCGCGGTGTAGCAGTTGGCCACCGTCTGCGCCTCCACGCCCTGGCTGGCATCGACTATCAGCAGCGCGCCCTCGCAGGCCGACAGCGAACGGCTGACCTCGTAGCTGAAGTCCACATGGCCGGGCGTGTCGATCAGATTGAGGTTGTAGCACTGTCCGTTGCGCGCCGTGTATTGCAGCGCCGCCGTCTGCGCCTTGATGGTGATGCCGCGTTCGCGTTCGATGTCCATCGAATCGAGCACCTGCGCTTCCATTTCGCGCTCGGCCAAGCCGCCGCAGCGCTGGATCAGCCGGTCGGCCAGCGTTGATTTGCCGTGGTCGATGTGGGCAATGATCGAAAAATTGCGGATGTGATCCATGAGACAGACAGAGGTACGCGAGGCGCCAACATTCACGAAAAAAGGGCGCGCCGAAAAGGCGGCGCGCCCTTGAACCAACAATCGATCTATGTCTGGCAACTGCGATGGTTGGGCTGCCATTTTAGGCAAAAAACACCGCCGTTTTGCCATTCTTCAGTCGCATCAAACTGCTTGCGCACCGGTAGCGAACTTGTCATAAACATGTTATCAACAAAATATCAAAAGATCTTTTCAAGATGTTTTCCGCTGCGGTGAAAACAAGAAAAATTTAACCAAACCATTGCGTTCGACCAATATATTAACAGCTTTTCCAGACCCGGCCTGGAACATCTTATTCACAGCAACTTTGAGTTCTTGCGGCGTATGAATCTCAATGTTATCCACCGACAATATAACGTCGCCTTTACGCAACCCAGCCTGCATCGCCGCACCGCCGACGGCATCAATGCGCACGCCATGCAAAACCCCCAATGCGCGCTGCTGCTCGGCGCTCAGGCTGCTAACCGTCAGACTGAACTGTTGGGCTGTTGCCGGACTGTTTGCTAGACCCGCGCCCGGGCTATTGTCCGCTGGCGGCTGGCCGCCAATGATGTTGGGGTCGCCGCCGCCCTCCGCCTCCGCGACGGTCACCAAAGACAATTGGCGCGTCTGCCCGCGCCGGAACACCGTTACGCTAATGCGCGCGCCCGGCTTGGTGTCGCCCACCAGGCGCAACAAATCCGCGGCATTGTCGATAACCTGGCCATTGAAACGTGTGATGATGTCGCCGGGTTCCATGCCGGCCCTGGCCGCAGGCGAACCGGCCTGCACCTGCCGCACCAAGGCGCCTTGGGGTTTGCCCAGCCCGACGGATTGGGCCACCTCGCGCGAAACCTGGTCGACACCCACGCCGATGCGTCCGCGCGTAACATGGCCGCTGGCGCGCAACTGGTCGCTGATGCGGATCGCTTCGTCAATGGGAATGGCGAATGAAATCCCCATGAACCCGCCCGAACGCGAATAGATCTCGTTATTGATGCCCACCACTTCGCCGCGCATATTGATGAGCGGCCCGCCGGAGTTGCCCGGATTGACCGCCACATCGGTCTGGATGAGCGGCAGGTAATTACCCTTGGTATCGCGCTGCTTGGCGCTAACGATACCGGCGGTCACGGTGTTGTCCAGTCCGAACGGCGAACCGATGGCCATCACCCATTCGCCCACCCGCAGCCGGCTCACGTCGCCAATGCGCGCGGCGGGCAGATTCCGGGCGTCAATCTTGACCACCGCCACGTCGGTCCGCTTGTCCTCGCCGATGACCTTGGCGTTGAATTCGCGCTTGTCGGCCAGCGTTACCGTGACTTGATCCGCGCCCCCGATCACGTGGGCATTGGTCATGATGTAACCGTCTGGCGAAATAATGAAGCCCGACCCCAGGCCCTTATGCACTTGCTGCGGCCCAGGCATCGGCGGCTGCGCGCTGTTGGAGTCAGGCGGCTGCCGCGGCAAATTGGGGGCTACCCCACTGGAAATGCGCGCGCTGGTGCGGATGTTGACTACCATGGGCGCGACTTGCTCGACCAAATCGGCAAAATCTGGCAGGCCGCAGACTGCTCCCGCTGTGGATGTAGATGCGGATGCGGGCGCGGCGGTTGTTCCGCGCGGCATATTGGCCGCCGCCGAAGCAGCCCAGCCTTGCGCCGCGACGCCCAAAATCATGGCGGCAGCCAGCAAGGTCTGCTGCATTTTGACTGACGTGTCTTTCATCGCAACAGATTCCTCAAAAATTTTTGGCTACTTTGGGGGCAAATATTTGAAATATTCCCACGTGTCCACGGCTGACAAAACCGGAAATTTCCGCTTGAAAACATGAACGGCCGCGCGCCCCTCACGGTACTGGCGCGATGCTGGCGGCAAAGCGTCCCAAGGTTCGGAACGGAACTTCGCCCACGATGGTCACCCAGCCCGTGTCACCTACGCGGCGCGCCAGCAAATGCGTTGCCCCCCAAGCCGCATCCAGATCGCCCTGGTGATGCTCATCACGCTGCGCGGCATCGTAAGGCTCGATGAAAACCGATACCGCCGCCAAACCGTCGGAAAACACGCACTGGAATCCGTTTTGACCGACTATCCTGGCTCGGCTGGCTCCTGAATCGCCCGATGCAGGTTCGCTGGCAGGTTTGTCCCCGGCCTGTACGCCGGTTTCACGCACCGGGACAGGCTCACGGTAACAACGCTCAAGCGCAAAACCGGGCACGATCTGCTCGCCCGGTTTGCCCATTTGCCACCCCTCGGCCAGCGCCGTGGTGGGAATATGCGTAACACGCTCAATCAGCCAGCCGCGCGCATGATGCATCTTGCGCAGCAAGGTTGAAGCATTGACCGGCGCATCGAACGTCAGGCCCGAAAACGCCGCCTGCTCCAGCACGCGCCCATGCTCGTCGAGGGTTTGCAGCTTGACTGCCAGACCCGTGCGCTGCTCGCTCCATACGCGATAGCCATAACGCAAATCATCGCGCGGCGTAAACTGCACCACGTCGGCCATTAAACCGGCCACGCGCGCATATCCGTCCTGCCGCGCATCGTAGTAATCGGCTGGCGACATGCCCTGACCCGCATCGGGCAGATTGGGGAAACCGCCTTCTTTGCCCGGCGTGTCGCTGCGGTCGATGCGCAGCATGCGCTGGGCGGGTAAAAAAGTTTCAATATCACTGCCGCTCGGCCCCGTCACCCGGTAGGTTGAGCGCGGCGCACCCGAAAGCGCGTCCACCCGCTCTACCCGCGTGTCGCCCTGGCTGGCGCGCCAGATGCGTGAACTGGCCAGCGTTCCCGGCGTTGACCAAACCACGTAGGTGCCGGTATACGCCGGCACATTTTTGGCTTGCCGCAGGCGCGCCAGCCATTGAACCGTGCTGCGCGCTGGCCCCAGCGTAGCTTGGGCAGGCACGGCTTGTGATGCAAGCTGCTGACTGGCGGTACCGCTCGCGCTGTCGCGGTTGCCGCTCAAAACCGCGTCCGATAAGGGTCTTTGCTG
>JAIRQU010000109.1 GCA_031256305.1 Burkholderiaceae bacterium | reverse complement strand
AAATTCAAAGCCTACGAAAAGCACCACACCCTGGCCGACCGCACGCTGGCGCTGATCTTCGAGAAGGCCAGCACGCGCACCCGCGTGAGCTTCGAGGCGGGCATGTATCAGCTCGGCGGCAGCGTGGTGCATCTGACCAGTGGCGACAGCCAACTGGGCCGCAGCGAACCGATCGAGGACACCGCCCGCGTCATCAGCCGCATGGTCGATCTGGTGATGATCCGCACTTTCGAGCAGGCGCGCCTGACGCGCTTTGCCCAGTTTTCCCGCGTGCCGGTCATCAATGGTCTGACCAACGAATACCACCCCTGCCAGATCATGGCCGACATCTTTACCTTCATCGAGCAACGCGGTTCAATCCAGGGCAAGACCGTGGCCTGGATCGGCGACGGTAACAACATGGCTAACACCTGGGCGCAAGCGGCCGGGCTGCTGGGCTTTACCCTGCGCGTGTCCACCCCGCGCGGCTATGAGGTGGACAGCCAACTGGCCGCGTTGGACGAAAACGCTCACGAAACACACGGTTGGCAAAACTGCGCTGACCCGATGCAGGCGTGCCAGGGCGCCGACCTGGTAACTACCGACGTGTGGACCAGCATGGGCTACGAAGCCGAAAGCCAGGCGCGCCGCACGGCCTTTGCCAACTGGTGCGTCACCCCCGCCATGATGGCTGTGGCCAGGCCCGACGCCTTGTTTATGCACTGTTTGCCCGCGCACCGCGGCGAAGAAGTCAGCGCCCAAGTCATCGACGGCCCACAGTCCGTGGTATGGGACGAGGCTGAAAACAGATTGCACGTGCAGAAGGCGCTCATGGAGTATCTGTTGCTGGGCCGCAGCGCCCATGAAGTGTGACGCGGCAACGCGCTAGCTGACACACTGGCAACAGACCGTTTCGACGCAAGTTCATGCGCATGCAGTGCGCGTGAGGTAGTTGTATGGGCGCGAGTAAAGCTCCACCCCTCTTTCAGGTGCAGGGATGGCGCATGACGCGCCTGCCACCAGAATATATTAACAAAATGTAAATATTTATTGCTGGAAAATAAGAAATGTAAAGTATTGTAAATGTGCTTGTTTTGGCGTTGATTGGGGCTTGACTATGCAACTCCACTTCAACTATCATTGGCTCTCCCCTGAAGGGGCGCAGGTCAGAACTTCCGGCCCAGCTCACCTAGAGGCAGTCCAATGTTTATCCCCCTTAAAAACATATTTTGTTCTCAACCCAAGCAGAAAGGATACAAAATGTCAAATTCATCAGAGAATGGAAAACCGGATGGTTTTAACATTCTCGATCAGGTTACCAGTTTTTTCAATTCCCTCTCCGGGCAATTCGTTAATGGACAACGGGAAAAGCTGTTCAACTGCATCGACAACTTTATCAATTACGACGCAAAAATCGGCGTTGTGGGCATGACCGGCGCGGGAAAATCGTCACTGTGCAATGCCCTGCTGGGCCGCGATGTGGTTGACGTCGGCATGGTCGACGTCTGTACACGTAACCCCCAGGAAATTCCACTGGCCAAGAAAGAACGCGCCAGCATCACGCTGGTCGATTTTCCCGGCATGGGCGTCAGCACCGATGATTGGAGCGAAAAAGACCTGCTGGATCTGTATAAGGATTCGTTGCGTTATCTCGACCTCTTCCTGTGGGTTCTCAAAGGCGATGACCGGGCTTATTACGACAAGAATCTGCATATCTGCCGCGACCTCTTCCGGCACTCTGAGCAGAGAGGGGGCGTCCCTGTGCTCTTCGTGGTCAGCCAGGTCGACAAGATCGAACCGGCGCGGCAATGGAATGTCGAGAAACTGGAACCCGGTGCGGAACAACGCAAAAATATCGAAATGAAGTTAAAGAGCGTACAACAGCAATTCAATTTGCCGCGCGCTCAATTGTGTGCCATATCTTCTCGTGAAGGATATGGCCTGGTAGAATTGATTTATAAAATCTTTATCAATTTACCCAATCGTCCTGAAACAGTCATCAGTTACTCCGAGCTTTTTGGTTCTGGCAAAACTGCGGGCGCAAATTCCAATCCGGGTTAATTGACAATCTTGTTTTGTTAAATTCCTTTCCTGACACCCGATAGCCCTTGCTTTTATCGCCTGCACAGAACGCGCAACAGTTTCAATTCAACGTCCCGCCGGTCTGGTACTCGTTGACCCGCGTCTCGAAGAAGTTCCGCCGTTTTTGCGCAGGCTGGCCTGTTCGTCGAGCCACGGCAGGGCGTTCCGTGCGCCCGGAAAGGGTTGGCCACACCGAACTGGCGCGCGCGCCGGTTGGTGATAAAGCCAAATTGCGCCAGATGCCAATGCGCCGAGTAGCCCAAGATTGACTCGCGCAGGATGTCGCGGGCGTAGCCGCTTTCGGCCGCATCGGTCCCTTCCCACAGGACCTGCATAGCGCGCAGGGGCGCGAGGCATGGGGCGCGCGTGAGGTTTTCTTCCTGCATCAACCCACGCGCACGACGCGGATGCCGAAGGCGCATACGCCGATTTGTTTCTTGCTGCCGCGCCCTCGTTCAATAGATGCAAAAATACAGCAGATACGATTCTGCCTACGGCCATGCCGCCAAAGGACAACGTACAACGCAAATTGGCCCCCCTCATGAGCGACCTTGCCAAAATCACCTGCATCGAAGACCTGCGCCGCATCGCCCGCCGCCGCGTGCCGCGCATGTTCTATGACTATTGCGATTCGGGCGCCTACACCGAGAGCACCTACCGCGCCAACGAGGCCGATCTGCAAAAAATCCGGTTTCGTCAGCGCGTCGCGGTCAACATGGATGGGCGCTCGACTGCCGCCACGATGATCGGCCAGCCGGTGACGATGCCGGTCGCGCTGGCACCCGTGGGCCTGACCGGAATGCAACATGCCGACGGTGAAATCCTGGCCGCGCGCGCAGCCCGGTCGTTCGGCGTGCCCTTCACGCTTTCGACCATGAGCGTCAATTCCATCGAGGACGTGGCCGAACATGCCGGGCCGGGCTTTTGGTTCCAGCTCTACATGATGCGCGACCGCGGCTTCATGGAACGCCTGATTGACCGCGCCCAGGCCGCTGGCTGCGGCGCGCTGGTGCTCACGCTTGATCTGCAAATCCTGGGCCAGCGCCACAAGGACATCAAGAACGGCCTGTCCACCCCGCCCAGGCCGACGCTGGCCAACCTGGTCAATCTGGCCACCAAGCCGCGCTGGTGCTGGCACATGCTGGGCGCCAAGCGCCGGTACTTCGGCAACCTGGTCGGGCACGTTCAGGGCGTGTCGGACCTGCGCAATCTTTCGGTCTGGACCGCCGAACAGTTCGACCCGCGCCTGTCCTGGGCCGATGTGGAATGGGTCAAGCGCCGCTGGGGCGGCAAGCTCATTCTCAAGGGCATCATGGAAGCCGAGGACGCGCGCGCCGCCGCGCAAAGCGGTGCCGACGCCCTGATCGTCAGCAACCACGGCGGGCGGCAGCTCGACGGCGCGCCCTCCACCATTGCGACACTGCCCGCCATCATCGAAGCCGCGGGCCGCGACATCGAAGTGCACTTCGACGGCGGCATTCGCGGCGGCCAGGACGTGCTGCGCGCCATTGCCCTGGGCGCACGCGCAACCTATATCGGCCGCGCCTTTGTCTATGGTCTGGCGGCCTTTGGCGAAGCGGGCGTCACCCGCGCGCTGCAAATCATCCACAAGGAACTGGACATCACCATGGCTTTTTGCGGCCATACCCAGATCACGCAGGTGGACCGCGCCATTCTGCGGCCCGGCACCTATCCAGTCGCCCAGCCGTAAACCCATTCGCCGCGCGCGCTTATTCCGGCAAGCAAGCCCGCGCCTTGGCCCAAACCGCATCGGCTGGCAGGGCTTTGAGCCGATGGTCGCTCCATATCTGCCGCCACGGGCGCGCACCGCGCTGGCCGTGGCGCAGGCCCAGCATATGGCGCGCAATGGCTGACCAGGGCGTGCCGTCCTCTTGCGCCTCGCGCCGCATGTAGGCGACCATCTCGGCTTCCACCGCGTCCACCGTAAGCGGGCAGAGTGGCCCGCCCAGAAACTGCTGATCCCAGCCGCTCAGCCACCACGGCCGGTGATACGCCGCGCGCCCGGCCATCACGCCATCGACCTGGGCCAGATGCGCGGCGATCTGGGCGTCGTCAATCACCCCGCCATTGAGCACGATGGTCAGATGCGGAAAGTCGCGCTTGAGCTGGTACGCCACGTCATAACGCAGCGGCGGAATTTGGCGGTTTTCCTGGGGCGACAAGCCTTGCAGCCAGGCGTTGCGCGCATGGACGATAAACACGCGACAACCCGCCTGCGCCACCGCGCCCACGAAGTCGCGCACAAAACCGTAGTTCTCCTTGCGGTCGATACCGATGCGGTGCTTGACGGTCACGGGAACGGTCACTACGTCAAGCATGGCTTTCACGCCGTCGGCGACCAACTGCGGCTGCAACATCAGGCACGCGCCGAACGCGCCGCGCCGCACCCGGTCGCTGGGGCAACCGCAATTGAGGTTGATTTCATCGTAGCCCCAGCGTTGGCCGATGCGCGCGCAAACGGCCAGCTCCACCGCGTCGCTGCCGCCCAGTTGCAGCGCGACCGGATGTTCGCACGCATCCATGCGCAAATGGCGGCGCTCGCCCGCCAGCCCGCCGTGCAACAGCGCGCCGGTAGTCACCATCTCGGTATAAAGGCGCGCCCGGCGCGTGAGCAGCCGGTGCAGATAACGGCAGTGCTTGTCCGTCCAATCGAGCATCGGCGCGACACATAGCCGCCAGGGTGAATCGTGCGGATCGGGACAAGACATGCCGTATTGTCCATGCGGTCTGCGCGGAACTTCCGGGATCGCAAACAAGTCATGAACGCAACATCATGGCGCCAACCGCCAGGATCAGGGCTGGCGGCATGACCAGCAAGCCCAAACCCAGGAAACGCCAAGCGCTAATCGCTACGCCCTCCCTGTGCAGCGCGATGAGCCACAGAATCGTCGCCAGCGAGCCGGTAACCGAAAGATTGGGTCCCAGATCAACCGCGATCAGCGCCGTCCCTGTCACTTGTGGCGGCAAGGGGTTGCTGGCCGTCACGGAGCCGGCAATCAGACCGACCGGCAGGTTGTTCATCAGATTGCAGGCCACGGCAACCACGGCGGCGCTTCCCCAGGCTGCGGCGGCAACCGAATGGACGATAGCCTCGTGAACCAGCGCGTTCAAAGCCGCGATGGCGCCCACCCTATCCAGCCCTTCCACCAACACGAACAGGCCCGCCACCAGAGGCAAGACG
>JAIRQU010000089.1 GCA_031256305.1 Burkholderiaceae bacterium | reverse complement strand
TCTTCTTGTACCTGCTGGCGCTGGCGTTGGTGGCGTTCACGCTGCTGGTAACCAGCCGCCTGATCCGTATGCCCATTGGCCGCGCTTGGGAAGCGCTGCGCGAGGACGAAATTGCCTGCCGCTCGCTGGGCTTGAACCCCACGCGCATCAAGCTCTCGGCGTTTACGCTGGGCGCGTCGTTCGCGGGGCTGGCTGGCGCGTTCTTCGCCGCGCGCCAGGGGCTGATTAACCCGGAATCGTTCACCTTCATTGAATCGGCCATGATTCTGGCCATCGTGGTGCTGGGCGGCATGGGGTCGCAATTGGGGGTGGTGATTGCGGCCATTTTGCTGACCGTGCTGCCGGAGGTGGCGCGCGGCCTGTCGGAATACCGGATGCTGGCGTTCGGCATGGTGATGGTGCTGATGATGCTCTGGCGGCCTCAGGGGCTGCTGCCCACCAGCCGTCCGGCGGTGGAGCTGCCGCAATGAGCGCGCCCGGTCTGCTCAAGGTATCGGGCCTGCAAATGCGCTTTGGCGGTCTGCTGGCCGTCGATGGCGTTGACTTTGACGTGCTTGCCGACGAGGTGTTCGCCATCATCGGCCCCAACGGCGCGGGCAAGACCACGGTATTCAATTGCGTCGGCGGTTTCTACAAGCCCAGCGCAGGGCGGGTGCTGCTTGACGGCCAGCCCATCGCCGGACTGGCCAGCCACCAAGTCGCGCGCAAGGGTCTGGTGCGCACTTTTCAGAACGTGCGCCTGTTCAAACAATTGACGGTCGTGGAAAACCTGTTGGTGGCGCAGCACCGCCAAGTCAAGTCAGGGCTGCTGCACGGCCTGTTTGCCACGCCCGCGTACCGGCGCGCCGAGCAGCAAGCGCTGGAGCGCGCCGCGCTGTGGCTGGACCGCATGGACATGCGCGGCCTGGCCAACCGCGAGGCGGGCACGCTGTCCTACGGGCACCAGCGGCGGCTGGAAATCGCGCGCTGTATGATTACCGGGCCGCGCCTGTTGATGCTTGATGAACCGGCGGCGGGCCTTAATCCCCAGGAAAAGATTGAGCTGCAACACCTGATTGACCGGCTGCGCCGCGAATTTGGCGTGGCCGTGTTGCTGATCGAGCACGACATGAGCCTGGTGATGGGCGTGTCCGACCGCATCCTGGTCATGGAGCAGGGCCGTCCGATCATGACTGGCCAGCCCGATGAAGTGCGCGGCGATCCGCGCGTCATCAAGGCGTATCTGGGAGAGGCGTGATGCTTAGGCTGGAACAGGTACACACGCATTATGGCGCGGTGGAGGCGCTGGCGGGCGTGTCGCTGGAAGTCAACCAGGGCGAAATTGTCACGCTCATCGGCAGCAACGGCGCGGGCAAGACCACGCTGATGATGACCGTGTGCGGCACGCCGCAAGCCTCGATGGGCCGAGTGCTGTTCGAGGGGCGCGACATCACGCGCCAGCCTACGCACGAAATCATGCGGCAAGGGCTGGCGATTTCCCCCGAAGGCCGGCGCGTGTTCCCCAGCCTGACGGTGGTCGAGAACCTGAAGATGGGCGGCTTTTTCGCCCGGCGCGAGCAGATTGAGGCCGACATCGAGCACGTGTTCCAGCTCTTTCCGCGCCTGAAGGAGCGCGCCGCGCAGCGCGCGGGCACCATGTCCGGGGGCGAGCAGCAAATGCTGGCCATAGGCCGGGCACTGATGAGCCGTCCGCGCCTGCTGCTGCTTGACGAGCCGACGCTGGGCCTGGCCCCGCTGGTGATCGCGCAAATCTTCGACATCATCCGCGCCATCCGTGATGAGGGCGTCACCGTATTCCTGGTCGAGCAAAACGCCAACAAGGCCCTACACGTAGCCGACCGCGGCTACGTGCTGGAAAACGGCCAGATCGTGCTGGCCGACACCGCCGTCAACCTGCTGACCAACGACGCGATCCGCCGTGCGTACTTGGGCGGGTGAGCGGTGCGACCATCAGTCCCGTCGCAGAACTTTGTTTGCGGGAAGAAAAGTTTTGGCAAAAATAATTTGTTACAAACCACTTGGCAGACTGACACAGCCGTGCCACCGTGCAAACGCTGTGGTCAGGCAAGCCTGCGTTGACTAGAGCTTATCTGATACTCCGAAGACATTTGGTCAAGAAAAAGAATGATGGCCCTGCATACGAGGAATTGGTTTATTCGTATTCCGGTACGGTAAAAACGGCGTTGTGACTGGACATATTCCAGTTTTTATTCAGCAGACTTACCCCCTCAACGACGACGCGCTGGAGGTACTGGTGCGGTGGATGCAGTCAGCCGGGCCGCTGACATGTTCAGCGCGGGGTACACCGCATGGCACTCAAAGAACTTGGCGGCTGGCGGACGATCCAGATGGTGCAGAAATACGCGCACTTTGCGCCATCGCACCTGGCCCCGCGCACGCTGAAACAGTCAAGTTTTGCGCAATGAGCGAAGTCCAGACAAAAAAATGCCGCAAGGTGTTGCGGCATAATGCTATGATCTTGAAAGAAACTTCTTGGCTCCCCGACCTGGGCTCGAACCAGGGACCTACGGATTAACAGTCCGGCGCTCTACCGACTGAGCTATCGGGGAACAAGTTTTGTATTGTAGCATGGGATACGTATCCGATCAACGCCCCGGAAAGATTGTCCGGATCAATATCCAAGAAGCCTTACCGGGTATGGGGGCGCGCCAGATACAGGCGTCAGCGCAAATGGCCGTTCGCGTATGATGCGCGCTACTCCGGGGTGCTCGTGCGCGGTTTCTTTCTTGTTTGCTGCGAGGGCTGAGATGGCGGCAACGCCAAACCCGCGCACTTGATCCGGCTAGTACCGGCGTAAGGAAGAGCAGCGTAATGTCGCCAGATACTGCACAGGCACAGGGCGGCACGGGCGTTCCGGAGTTTCCTTGCAATGGACAACTTCAACAAAGGCGCCTATTCATATGAATGCTCCCGTCCCATCGTCCAGTCCTGCGGCTGCTGATCTGGCCGACCGCCTGGCGCTCACGCGCGCGCCGCTGCCGGCTTCCCGCAAAGGTTGGATCGCGGGCAGCCGCGCCGATTTGCGCGTGCCGGTGCGCGACGTGCAATTGACCAATGGCCGCACGGCTTCGTTCTACGATACCTCCGGCCCCTACACCGACCCGCGGGCGGCCATTGACGTGCGGCGCGGGTTGACGGGTGCGCGCGGCGCGTGGATCGCCGAGCACGGCGATACCGAAAGCTACACCGGCCGCGACGCGCAGCGGCTCGATGATGGCGGCAGAGACGAGGCGCGCGATACTCATCGCATTGACGCGCTGCGGCGCGAGGCGGCGGGTTTGCAACGCACGCCGCGCCGCGCCAGGGCGGGGCAGAACGTCACGCAGATGCACTACGCCCGGCGCGGCATCATCACGCCGGAGATGGAATATGTGGCGCTGCGCGAAAACGGGCGGCTGGAATGGACGCGCGAATTTCTGGGCAACGCCGGGCGCGAGGCGCGGCGGCGCGGCAGGCAGCTGGGCGCGCAACTGCCGGAACACACGATGCCCGATCGCATCACGCCTGAATTCGTGCGCGGCGAGGTCGCCAGCGGCCGCGCCATCATC
>JAIRQU010000082.1 GCA_031256305.1 Burkholderiaceae bacterium | reverse complement strand
ATTTTCTGTTCGCGCCCGATGAAGCGCAAGCCGCGCGGCTGGACGAGCGCGCCGAGGACGATGTATTGGCTAGCGTCGGCGATTTCGATCTGCTTGACCTGATCGAGGATGAATTGCTGCTGGCGCTGCCGTTGGCGCCATGCCATGACCGTTGTCCGCAGCCGGTGCGCAACGCCGGTTTTGACGCCGGTATTGCGGACAAGCCGCATCCTTTCGCGGCGCTGGCCGCGCTCAAAAATACAAAGCGCGGCACGGATAACTTATAATCATCAACTTTGTATTGAAGTTTCAGGAACCCTCATGGCCGTTCAACAAAACAAGAAATCGCCTTCCAAGCGGGGAATGCATCGTTCGCACAACGCTTTGTCCACGCCGGGCATCGCGGTTGAGCCGACTTCCGGCGAAGTGCATCTGCGTCACCATATCAGCCCCGGCGGGTATTACCGCGGCCGTCAGGTCATCCAGATCAAGAGCGAAGAAGTCGCCGAGGAATAAACCCGGCTGGGTTTATGTTTCCCGTTTGACGCACAAGCGCCAGGCGCGTTCAAGCCTGGCGCATTCTGGAAGGTGATTGATGATCGTTCTGGCGGTAGATTGCATGGGAGGAGATTGCGGCCTGTCCGTGACGCTGCCCGCTTGCCGCCAGTTTCTGGAATCGACGCCCGATGTAACGTTATTGCTGGTGGGCAATCCCGCCGGGCTGGAGAATTTCCAGCATGAACGCGCGCGCGTTGTCCCTGCCGCCGAAGTGGTGGCAATGGATGAGCCAATCGAGATTGCCTTGCGCAAGAAGAAGGATTCGTCCATGCGCGTGGCCATCGAGCAGGTGCGCCAGCAGGCGGCGCAAGCGGCCGTTTCGGCGGGCAATACCGGCGCGCTGATGGCAATTGCGCGTTATCTGCTTAAAACCATGCCGGGCATTGACCGCCCGGCCATTGCCACGCAACTGCCCAATATAAAAGGCGGCGTCACCACGGTGCTGGATTTGGGCGCCAACGTCGATTGCGCGGCGGAGCATTTGCTGCAATTCGCGGTGATGGGGTCGGCGCTGATCTCGGTGCTCCAGAACGATCCGCAACCGACAGTGGGCTTGCTCAACATCGGCGAGGAACAGATCAAGGGCAGCGAAGTTACTAAGCGCGCGGGCGATCTGTTGCGCGCGGCCGCGCAGTCGGGCGATCTGAACTTTCTGGGCAACGTCGAAGGTAACGATATTTTCAAGGGTACCGCCGACATCGTGGTGTGTGACGGGTTTGTCGGCAATGTGCTGCTCAAGACCACCGAGGGGCTGGCGACGATGATCGGCAGCTTCCTCCGGCAGGAATTCAAGCGTACCCCCTTGAGCCGGCTGGCGGGCCTGATGGCCGTGCCGGTGATGCACAGGCTCAAAAGCCGTCTGGACCACCGGCGCTACAACGGCGCGGCGCTGCTGGGTTTGCGCGGGCTGGTGTTCAAAAGCCACGGTTCGGCGGACGTGACAGGGTTCCGTTACGCTCTGTACCATGCGTATGACGCGGCCCGCAAACAATTGCTCTCGCGCGTACAGACGCGCGTTGCCCATGCCGCGCCGCTGCTGATGCCGCAGGATGCGCCGGGCGCGCCCGTATCCGCAACGCCTGGCTGATTCATTATTTTCCATGACGCGACGCTATTCCCGCATCGTCGGCACCGGCAGTTTCCTGCCGCCGCGCCGCGTAACCAATACCGAGCTGGCGGCCCAGTTGGCCCAGCGCGGCATCGAGACTTCCGATGAATGGATCGTCGAGCGTACCGGCATTCACGCCCGACATTTCGCCGCGCCCGAAGTCTCCAGTAGCGACCTGGGCGCCGAGGCCGCGCGCCGGGCGCTGCAAGCGGCGGGCGTGCCGCTGCAAGAGATTGATCTGATTATCGTGGCCACTTCTACGCCGGACATGATATTTCCTTCCACGGCGGCGATCCTGCAACGCAAGCTGGGTATTGCGGGCTGCCCGGCTTTTGACGTGCAGGCGGTGTGTTGCGGCTTTATTCATGCGCTGGCCGTGGCCGACGCGATGATTCAGGCTGACGCGGCCAGCAAGGCGCTGGTGATTGGCGCGGAGGTGTTCAGCCGCATCCTCGATTTCAATGACCGCACCACCTGCGTGCTGTTCGGCGACGGCGCGGGCGCGGTGGTATTGACGGCCAGCGGCCAGCCGGGCATTCTGGCGACCGATTTGCATGCCGACGGCAGACTGACCGATATTTTGTACGTGCCGGGCCATGTCGCGGGCGGCAAGGCGTTGGGCGATCCGTTTCTCAGAATGGAAGGACGCGCCGTGTTCCGGCACGCCGTCACGTTGCTTGGGGAAACCGCGCGCGCCGTGCTGGACAAGGCAGGCAAGACCGAGGCCGACATCGACTGGCTGGTGCCGCATCAGGCCAATATCCGTATCATGCTGGGGTCGGCCAAAAAGCTGCGCTTGCCGCTTGAAAAGGTTATCGTCACCGTCGATGAACACGGCAACACTTCGGCGGCGTCGGTGCCGCTGGCGCTTGACTGCGGGGTGCGCGCCGGACAGATCCGGCCCGGCCAGCTGCTGCTGCTTGAAGCCGTTGGCGGCGGTCTGACTTGGGGCGCGGCGCTGCTGACGTTTTGATTCGATTTTTGCTGTTAATACCGATTACCCATGAAATCCGCTGCATTCGTGTTTCCGGGCCAAGGTTCCCAGTCGGTCGGAATGCTCGACGTTTGGGGCGATCACCCCGTTGTGCGCGAGACCCTGGCCGAAGCCTCCGAGGCATTGCATGAAGACCTGGCCGCGCTGATCCACGCCGGCCCCAAGGAAGCCCTGGAACTGACGGCCAATACCCAGCCGGCCATGCTGGCGGCGGACATTGCCGCTTG
>JAIRQU010000028.1 GCA_031256305.1 Burkholderiaceae bacterium | reverse complement strand
CCCCGCCACGATCCAGTGCGCCGTCCGTGCCGCCTGCCGGACCGTCCGGCAAGCGCGCCGGGCGTCCGGCTTTTCCGGCGCGGCTGAATACGGGTGCCAGTTCCTGGGCGGCAAGTCCGTTTGCCGATTCGCCGGCGGCGGCGCGCCAGAAAAAGCCGGTTCGTCCCGCTGCGCCGCCGGACGCCGCCATGCCGCGCGATCCGATTCCGGCGCGCGCGCGCATGGTGCAGCAGTTGGCCGCCGGGGGCATCGGCGATCCGCGCGTGCTGCGCGCCTTGGGCGCGGTGGAGCGCCACCGCTTTGTCGAGCCGGGCCTTGCGCCGCAAGCCTACGAGGACACGGCGCTGCCCATCGGGCTGGGACAAACCATCTCCAAGCCCAGCGTGGTCGCGCGGATGCTGGAGCTGTTGGTGCAAGGCGGCCTTCAGGACGCGCAGGGCAAGCTGGGGCGCGTGCTGGACATCGGCACCGGCTGCGGTTATCAGGCCGTGGCGTTGTCGTATCTGGCCGCCGAGGTCTATAGCATCGAGCGGCTGCGTGATCTTCATGAAAAGGCGCGCGCCAATCTGCGGCCGCTGCACATTCCCAATGTGCATCTGATTCTGGGCGATGGCATGGCCGGGTTTGCCAAAGGCGCGCCGTATGCGGGCATCATCGCCGCGGCGGGCGGGCAGGCGTTGCCGCCGCAATGGATCGAACAGCTCGCCGAGGGCGGGCGCATCATTGCTCCAATTGCCGCGCCAGGCGGCGCTCAGGCGCTGATGGTGGTGGACAAGACGCGCGGCGCCATCGTTCAGACGGTGTTGGAAGCCGTCCATTTTGTCCCCCTAAAATCAGGCATTGTCTGAGTCATTTTGATAAGGAAGCCGCTGCAATGCCGGGTCGCCGATTTCAATTGGAAAAGTCACGGCCAGTCGTGGCGCTGTGCGCCATGTTGACCGCTGCCGCAGTATTGGCCGGGTGCGGTTCAACGTCCAGCCGTCCGCCGGTGCAGGATTTAACGCCAGCCAGCGGTGACAGCGTGAGTATTGCGCCGTTATCGCCGCTGCCGGGCGCCGAAAATGCTGGCAAACCCGGTTACTACACGGTTCAACCGGGCGACACGATCCGGCGCATAGCCGCAGCCAACAACCGGAATTGGCGCGACATCGTGCGCTGGAACAACCTGGACAACCCGGACAAGATCGAAGTCGGTCAGGTGGTACGCGTCGTGCCACCGGAAAGCGGGGCGGGAACGAAGGCAGGGGTTGGCGCGAGAGCCGTGGCTGTAGCCACGCAAACCACGCCGGGCGTGAAAACCGCATCGCCTTCTTCCGGCGCGGTTCCATCCACGCCGCCGCCGCCTGCACCGCCTGTTGCTGGCGCGGACAAGGTTGATTTCATATGGCCCGCCAGGGGGTCGGTGCTGGCGGAGTTTGATCCGGCCAAGAGCAACAAGGGCATCGACATTGGCGGCAAGGCAGGCGATCCGGTGCTGGCCGCCGCCGACGGGCGCGTGATATATGCCGGATCGGGCTTGTCCGGCTATGGCAACCTTATCATCCTGAAACACAACGATACGTTTCTGACGGCCTACGCGCACAATTGGAAAATCCTGGTCAAGGAAGACCAGAACGTCAAGAAGGGTCAGAAAATTGCGGAAATGGGTTCCACCGACGCCAGCCGGGTCGAGCTGCATTTTGAAATCCGGCGTTCGGGCAAGCCCGTCAATCCCGCGCAGTATTTGCCGAGCCGATAAGCCTGATCGCGTATTGAGTGTTGGCGTGGATTTCTTGGCCGTAACGCCGTGTTCTCCCGGCGCTGAACGTTAGCCCATTCATGCCCGACGACGACGTTTCCATCGACCTGGCTGGCGCGCTTGACGCGCTGGACGAAGCCAGCGGGCCGCCGTGCCGCTGGCCTGACGGTTGGCTCAAGGTCGAGGCGCTGGACATCGAGGCGCGGGGTATCGCGCGGCGGCCCGCCGCCGACGGCGATTCCGCAAATTCCGGCAAGGTCGTGTTCATCGAAGGCGCGCTGCCCGGCGAGGTGGTCGAGTGCATCGTCACGCGCCGCAAGAACCAGTGGGAAGCGGCCATCGTCTCGGACATCCACCTGGCATCCAGCCAGCGCGTGCCGCCGGACTGCCCGCACTTCGGGCTGCACGCGGGCGCGTGCGGCGGTTGCAAGATGCAGCACCTCGCGCCCGCCGCGCAAGTGGCCATCAAGCAGCGTGTGCTCGAAGACAACCTGTGGCGTCTGGCCAAGGTCAAGCCGGATTTGATGCTGCGCCCTATCGAAGGTCCGGCCTGGGGCTACCGCTGGCGCGCGCGTCTGGCAGTGCGGCGGGTGGCCAAAAAAGGCCAGGTGCTGATCGGCTTTCACGAGCGCAAAAGCTGGTACGTGACCGACATGCGCATCTGCCCCATCCTGCCGCCGCGCGTTAGCGGCCTGCTGCTGCCGCTGCGCGAACTGATTGAAAACCTGGACGCGCGCCTGACCTGTCCGCAAATCGAACTGGCGTGCGGCGAAGGCGTTACCGCGCTGGCGCTGCGCCATCTGCAACCCCTGAGCGCGGACGACCAGCAAAAGCTGCGTGATTTTGGCGCGCGCCATGCGGTGCAATGGTGGCTCCAGCCCAAGGGGCCGGCCACGGTGCATCCGCTGCAAGAAGGCGGCGCGCCGCTGGTCTATGCGCTGCCGGAATTTGGCTTGACGCTGCCGTTCCGCCCCACTGACTTCACCCAAATTAACCCGCACATCAACCGCGTGCTGGTCGGGTATGCGCTGCGGCTGCTGGACCCACGGCGGGGTGAGCGCGTTATCGACTGGTTCTGCGGTCTGGGCAACTTCACCCTGCCGATTGCCACGCGGGCCGGGCGCGTGCTGGGCATCGAAGGCAGCGCCGAGCTGGTGGCGCGCGCAAAAGACAACTACGCGCGCAACCGTGCCTTGCGCGACGCAGCGACGGCCCAACTGCCCGCCGCGCAAACGCTAGCCGATACGCAATTCGCGGTGCGCAACCTGTTCGAGATGGGCGCCGAACAATTGATCGCCGACGGCCCAGCCGACCGCTGGCTGATCGACCCGCCGCGCGAAGGCGCGTTCGCGCTGATCAAGGCGCTGGCCGATATTCAACAGGCGCGCATTGGCGCACCCGGCGCGCCGCCGCTGCCGGCGGGGCACGCAGCTTGGCAACCGCCCCGGCGCATCGTTTATGTGAGCTGCAACTCGGCCACCTTGGCGCGCGACGCGGGGCTGCTGGTACATCAGGCCGGCTACCGGTGCGCGGCGGCGGGCGTGGTCAACATGTTCCCGCACACCGCGCACGTCGAAAGCGTGGCGGTGTTCGACTGGGCTTGACGGGCCAGGCGCCGCCGGGTTGAAAGCCGGTTCATCCATGTCCCCGCAACCGCGGGCGCAGACTTTGCGGATGCTCACGCCTGCCATGCGCGGCGTGGTCGAGCGCATGATGACGGCGTATCAGGACATTGCTTCGCACCAGCGTTTTGCCGAAGGGCCGGTGCTGGACAAACCGCTGATCGACTGGTTCTTCGCCCAATACATCGACCGGCAAGACCGCGCGGCGCTTTGCGCCGCTGCGGGCCGAGGATGTGCAAGGTGTCGCCCCGGCCTGGATCGGCCTGGCCGAATGTGATCCGCTGGTCGATGAGGGCGTGCAGTACGCCGGCAAATTGCGCGCCGCCGGCGTGCCGGTGGATCTGAAAATTTACCGCGGCATGATCCACGGTTTCATCACCCTGGGCCGCGCGATTCCCGAAGTGCGGCAGTTGCACACCGCAGTGGCGGCGGCGCTGCGCGGGGCGTTTGGGCCGTAGTGATTCAAATATTTTCCAGCAGCGGATAAGGCCGGTACAAATCGGCCAGCGCCGGGCCGTCCGGCGCGCCGAGCGTGAAGCGGCCCGCGCCTTGTTGCAGCGCATCAACGGCGGCGGTGGGCAGGCAGGCGATCAGGGCGCTGCCTCTTTGGGCCGCGCCTGCCGCGTGTCCCGGTTCCGGCGCGGCCTGCGCGATCAACCCGGCGGGCTGCGTGAGGTCGCTGTCGTGAAAAATGACCTGCCCCGCTTGTGCGCTGGCGTCCACGCGCGCCACCCAGGCACGGCGCTTGATGGCGCCGCGGAACTGGCTGCGCGCCACCACTTCCTGACCGGGGTAACAGCCCTTTTTGAAGTTGACGCCGCCCACCGATTCATAGTTGAGCATTTGCGGCACAAAGGCTTGCGCCACGGGCGCGGTAATCATCGCCACGCAGCTTCTGACGGCGGCCCAATGCCAGATTTCCCGCGGCAGCGCTGGCGCGTCGGGCGCTGGCGCATCGGGCGGGGTCAATAACAGCGCCCGCATGGCGTTATCGGCCAGCGGCAGGGGAATGGCGATGTCGGCGGCATTCAGGGCCAACGGCGCGCACCCGGTATCGCCCAGCAGACCGTAGATGACCCATTGCGCGCTGGCATCGGTCAGCTTGACTTGGGCGCGCAGCACGAACATGGACAGGCGTTTGAGGGTGGCCGCAAGCAGCTCCGCGCTGAGCACGAGCAGCAATTCATCCGGCGCGCGGCGATATACCCAACAGCTTGCCAGCATCCGCCCCTTGGGATTGCACCAGGCCGCCAGGCGCGATTCGCTCGGCTGCATGGTCAGCACGTCCTGTGTCAGTTGTCCGTGCAGAAACGCCGCTGCGTCCGCGCCGGCGGCGCGAATCACGCCCAAGCTGGTTAGCCGCGCAGCGCCATTGCGGTCAAGAGCAGGGGATAGCGGGAGGGGCGAACCAAGCGAAGCGGTCATGGTTATCAGGGATCGAGGGATTGGGAATTTTAGGAAGATAGGCTGCTTCAGCGCTGCGAAAATTCCATATATGCCGATAACGAAAAAGAAAACCAAGACCAAACGATCACGCCCGCGCCCGCCCATGCGCTTGCTGCGGGGCGTGCTGCTGGCATTCGTTGCGCTGGCGCTGTGCGCGGGGGCCGCGTGCTGGTGGTGGACCAATCAGCCGCTGCACCTGGCTGCCGGCCGGGTGGAGTTCAACGTGCCGCCAGGCGCGTCGCTGCGCGTGGCGGCGGACGCGGCGGTTACGGCTGGCGTGCATGAGCCGGGCGTGTTGCTGGGCGGGTTCTTCCGGCTGTCGGCGCGGGGCCACACCATCAAGCCGGGCGATTACGCGGTCACGGCGGGCATGACGCCGGGCGATCTGCTGGGCAAATTGATCCGGGGCGAGCGCATTGTGTTGACGGTGACGTTTATCGAGGGCTGGAATTTCAGGCAGGCGCGTCAGGCGCTAGACCATGCGCTGGGGCTGCGGCACGACACGGCGCAACTGAGCGGCGCGCAAATCATGACCGCGCTCGGACGGCCCGGCATTGCGCCAGAAGGCCGGTTCTTTCCCGACACCTATCACTATTTCCGCCATGCCAGCGATCTGGACATCCTGCGCCAATCGCTGCACGAAATGGATCAACGGCTGGCTGCCGCGTGGGACGCGCGCGCGCCGGACTTGCCGCTCAAGTCGCCCGACGACGCGCTGACGCTGGCCAGTTTGGTGGAAAAGGAAACGGGCTGTGCCCAGGATCGCACGCAGATCGCCGGCGTCTTTATCAACCGTCTGCGCGCCGGGATGCCGCTGCAAACCGATCCCAGCGTGATCTACGGCATGGGCGAGCAATTCACCGGCAACTTGCGGCGCGCCGATCTGCAAGCCGATACGCCCTGGAACACCTATTTGCGGCGCGGCCTGCCGCCTACGCCCATCGCTTTGCCCAGCCAGGCCAGCCTGTTGGCCGCCGTGCAGCCTGCGGCGACGCAGGCGCTGTATTTTGTCGCGCGCGGCGATGGCAGCAGCCAGTTCAGCGCAACGCTGGCCGAACACAATCGGGCCGTCGATCAGTATCAGCGGGGAGGACAGAGCCGATGATGCCCGGATATTTCATTACCTTCGAAGGCATAGACGGCGCGGGCAAATCCACGCACATCGCGCCGCTGGCCGAGCGCCTGCGCGCGGCGGGCCGCACGGTCGTGACCACGCGCGAACCGGGCGGCACGCCGCTGGCCGAACGGCTGCGGGAGCTGGCCTTGCACGAGGGCATGGACGCGTTGACCG
>JAIRQU010000014.1 GCA_031256305.1 Burkholderiaceae bacterium | reverse complement strand
TGCTGCCTTTCATGACGCGGAACTTCGAGCTGGTGGAAAACCTGGTTTTCGACGGCCTGCTGGTGATCGCGCAAGAACGCGCGGCGCGGCAGCGATAAAGGGGTGATGGATCGGCGCGCGCTTGCGCCTTATGCCGGGAGCGGCTGCGGCGCGCCTTGCGCAGGGGCGGGCGCGTCCAGCGATGGCAGCGCGGGAAAGCGCCGCGGCAGCGCGCGCATACCGGCCATGCCGCGTTGGGCGTAGAGCAGCATGGCATGGTCGCGGTAATAAGCCATCATTACCGCGTAGGGGTGAAAGGCGCGCAGATACGGCTGCACCGAGGCTAGCAGTTCCGAGGCTTGCTGCCGCGTCATGCCGCTGGCGCATTCGTGCATCCAGCGCCCGCCCAGCGACGTGGGCTTGACCTGCCAGGTTTTGGTAACGCCAAAACGTTCGGGGTGCTTGAAGATGGGCGAGCCGGGTTCCAGCGCGAACACGCCGCGGTGGATGGCATAGATGACCTCGCGGTTGCGCTCCAGAAACCGCAGCGTGTCGAGGAATTCTTCGCGCGTTTCGGTCGGGAAACCGGCCATCAGGTACACGTGGTTGGCAATGCCCGCGGCGTGCGCGTCGCGCAGCACCTGCTGCATGTCCTGGGCTTGGGTGCCCTTGTCCATCAAGTCCAGCACGCGCTGCGAGCCGCTTTCCACGCCCCACAGCAGGTATTTGCAGCCCGATTGCGCCATCTTGCGCAGGATTTCGGGCTTGAACGCCTTGTTGGGCTTGGCCAGCGCGTAGTAGGCGATGTCCAGCCCGGACTCGATGATGGCATCGGCCAGGTTGACAAAGTGTCCTGGCGCGATCATTTCATCGACAAACGAAAAGTGCCGCACGCCTTGCGCGACCAGGCCGCGCAGCGTTTCGACGACCTGCTCCAGCCCGTGCAGCCGGTAGGTCAGCCCGGCGGACATGTAATGCACGCAGAACGTGCAGCGGCGCCAGTAACAGCCGCGCGAAAGCAGCAGCGGCGCCACCGGCAGCGGCGAGTAGTAGTCGGTCAGGTTGAAATCGGAAAAATCGGGTGTGCCGCCGTAGGCGTCGATGTCGCGCCGGTATTGCGGCGGGTTGCGCGCGACTTGGCCGCCCGGCTGGCCGCCTTGCCAGAACACCGCGCCGGAGACGCCTTTGGGCGAGCCTTCCTGCTCCAGCAGTTGTTTAAGCGGTTCCTCGCCGTCGCCGTCGATGATGACATCCGTGGAATCGGGGTACCAGCGCAAAAAATCCTCCGCGCCCGCCGTAAAGCAACTGCCGCCGAAGAACACTTTCTTGCCCGTTTGCTGGCGCAACACCCGCCCGAACAGCGCGCCCACGGCCAATTGCTGGCTGAAAATCATCGAAATGCCGTAACAATCGGCCTGCTCGCGGCTGATTTGTTGCAGCGCCTGGGCCAGCAGCGGGTCGGTCGGCGCGCCGTTCTCGCAGGCGTCCGCCGCGCGGGACAGGTGTTCGCTGACGATGTTGGTCAGCCCGGCCAACAGGCCGCCGTAACGGTCGTAGGCCGCAGCGTCGTGGAATAAATCTTCGGCGCGGCTTGCGGCGTGTGCGCCGCGAAAGAATGCCGGGATTTTCAGCAATTCCGCCAGTTTGGCGTCGCCCAGCAGCGGTGCGGGAAAGTGCAGCGAACCCTCGCGCAGCATCTCGAACACCCGGCCATAGCACCAGAGGTTCAGGTCCAGCACTTTGACCTGCCACTGCGGCAATTCGCGCTCGATATAGGCCTTGAGCATGGGCGCGCCCAGCGGCGGCGAGGTGGGCACCGTCAGCGGCGGATAGATCAACAGCAACCGGCGCTTGCGCCCCGGCGCTAGCGGTTGGCGGGGTTGCGCGCTGGTTTTTAGGGCATCGAACCGGACGATTATTGGGTGCTGTTCCATGTTTACCGTGCCTGAAATCCTGCCATGCTGGCGGTGGCTATGTCCGTGCTCTGATTCCAGGGCCGCGCGGGAGTTTCCGCTTGCATGGGGCGAGACTCAAAACAAAGCGCGCGATGTTTTTATCCTGGCCGCGGTAACGCGCGGTCAAGCCTTGCGACTGCCGCCATCACCATCCCTGAAACCTAAAACCCCGCGCTGAAATCGAACTGGAAGCGCTGGTACTCATCTCCGGTATGGCGGGTAAAGGGCAGCGCAAAGCTCAGTCTGAACGTGCCGAAAGGCATCTGCCAGCCCAGGCCCGTTCCATACGAGAACCGGATCGGGCCGGAACCCGTGCCGCCCAGTCCGTTGCTCCAGACGTTGCCGCCATCGACAAACACAAGCCACACCAGGCGGCCGGGTATGTCGGGTTTGATCGGCGTCAGCGGCGTGGTGGCTTCCACGCTGCCCACCAGCAGCCGGCGTCCGCCGATGGGAAAGCCCGTGGTCAGGTCGCGCGGGCCGAGCGAATTGCCGGCGTAACCGCGCACCGAACCAACCCCGCCGGCGTAAAAGTATTTTTCAAGCGGATAGCCTTCGGAGCTGAGTCCCTGCCCGAATCCGCCCAGCCCCGATAGCGACAGCACGGTATCGCCCCACAGCGGGTGGTAGTAGCGCCCGGAGGCGTAAGCCTTGATATAGGAGGCGTTGCCCACCCCCAATTCAGCATCGGCTTGCGTGATGTAGCCGCGCGTGGGCAGGAGGGCGGAATTGCGCATGTCGTGCGTCCAGCCCGCGCGCAGCGTAGCCACGTTCAGCACGGAACCGGAGCGCGCGATATGGTTCAGATACGCCTGCGGCGTCAGGCTGTCCGTGCCCAGCCAATCGTGCTCGACGCCCGGCGCGATAAAGACGCTGTCGGCGGCGGTGAGCGGAATATCGAAACGCTCGGTCACGCCAAGGCCCGAAATGCGGAAGTTCGATCCATTGAGGTAACGGAACGGCTGGTCCGACTGATACCAAAGGCTGGTTGAACGGCTGACGCCGCCGGGCGTGAACCAGCGGTCCGATTCGCTGATCCGCGCGGCCCGGTAAGTCTTGCCGCCCGCGATTTGCGCCGCCAGGTCATGTCCTGGCCCCAATCCATTGGCGTAACGCGCGCTCAACAGCGCAATCGCGCGATCCACGGATGAATAACCCACGTTGGCGCCCAGAGTGATCTCGCGCTGCTGCTCCGACAGGTCGAGCTTTTGTCCGGCTTGCCGCGCTTGTGACGCGGGCGCGGCGGGCGTGGGCGCGGACGGTGTTGCGGGTGGCGCTGGCGTCTGCGGCGGCTTGGCGGGAGGCGTGACGGATGCTGGCGGCGTGGGCGCGGCAGGCGGCGTGGCCGAGGGAGCGGCCGATGCCGGGGCTGAGGGCGGTTTGGGCGCGGGCGGCGGCGCGACGGGCGTCACCACCTCTTCAGGCACCGGATTGGTTTGCGCCGGCGGCTGACTGCCGCGCGTGATCTCGAAGGTCAGCGCAATCTGGGCGTTGGAGTCGTCGGTGGTAAAGCGGGGCGAGACGCTGGCATGGGCGTAACCGTCATGGCTTAACTGCGCGATGATGGCGCGCCGCGCGGCATCCAG
>JAIRQU010000021.1 GCA_031256305.1 Burkholderiaceae bacterium | reverse complement strand
AACAACACATCGTCGAAGGTCAGCGCATTGCCGAGTAGGCGCATGGGGATAGGCTCCGCAAAAGATGGATTTTAAAGTTTGGCCGTTTCGCTGTCTGCCCCCATCAAAGCCAGCGTCGGCGCGGCAGCGGCGACGACATTCGGTTTTTACAAACCGTTACCATTGTCGGCGTAACCATTCCGCGCCCGGGGCGCATTCCTTTTGCCATCCATGAAGCACACTGCACGTTGTTTGCTGCTGGGCACGGCCTTGACGGTGAGTTTGCCCGCTTTTGCCCAATACGCCTGGATCGACGGCGCGGGTCACCGGGTTTTCAGCGACCAGCCGCCTCCCGCGGGCATTCCGCAAAAGAACATTCTTTCGGTGCATTCCACGCCGGTCAGTGCTGAAATGCCTGCCGCATCGGCTTCTACGGCCAGCGGGCAGGATCAGGCGCTGGAAGAAAAGAAGCAGGCTGCCGATGCCGCCGCAGCCGCCAAAAAGCAGGCCGAGGCGCAAAAACTGGCGGCCCAGCGCGCCGATAACTGTCAGCGCGCCAAGACTGGCTTGGCGGGGCTGCAATCGGGCGCGCGCATCGCGCAATTCGACGCGCAAGGGCAGCGTTCCTATATGACCGATGCTCAGCGCACAGCCGAAATCCAGCGCACGCAAGGGATCATCGCCTCCGATTGCACCGCGCCCGATTCCCGTTAGCCGCGGCGCAGCGGGCGGTCAAGCCTTTCCTGTGCTGGCGCGGGCCAGGCGCAGAGCATCAAACGAAAAAAAACCCCAGCCGAGAAGGCCGGGGTTTGAATCCACCTGTCTTTGTGGGTGGAGGAGACAACCAGCGCGACAAAACAAAACTTGACTTTGTTTACGCCGCATTCATGTTGCAAATTGTATCCTTTTTTCGAGGCTTGGGCAAATACCGCTTATGCCGCAATAGCCTAGGAGAACAGGTTAGTCCGGTACGGCATCTGGCTTTGAACGGCGGGAGAAAACGGGTCAACATCAGCCCTGGGCGAGGCGGCGGCTACTGATGCAACCCGCGCTCATCGGGTTCGTCGGTGGAAACGCTGATGACGCTGGCGGGCAGCCCCTTGGCTTTGCGCCAGGCGTAGATGGCGTAGCCGCTCAGGGCGTAAACGACGCTTACGGTAAACAGCACCCGCGGCGGGTGGATGCTGATGACGGCGATCAGGATCACGATGAGGACGATGGCGGTAAAGGGTACGCTTTTGCGGTCGCTCATGTCCTTGAAGCTATAGAACGGCGTGTTGGTCACCATCGTCAGGCCCGCGTAGACCGTCAGGGCGAGCATGATCCACTCAATTTGCGGCCAGGAAAGAATGCCTACCGGTTGGCCGGATATGCCGCCGCTGACGCTATCGATCAACCAGATAAAGTTGACCAGCAGCCCCGCCGCCGGAGGCGAGGGCAATCCCTGGAACCAGCGTTTGTCGGACACCGTTGTGTTGACGTTAAAGCGCGCCAGCCGCAGCGCGGCGCAGGCGCAATAGATAAAGGCAGCGATCCAGCCCCAGCGGCCCAGCCCCTTGAGCGACCATTCATAGGCAATAAGCGCAGGCGCCGCGCCAAAGGAGACCATGTCGGCCAGCGAATCCATTTGCTCGCCAAACGCGCTTTGGGTATTGGTTAAACGCGCCACGCGGCCATCGAGGCTGTCGAATACCATGGCGGCATAGATCCCCAGCGTGGCCAGACCAAAGTACTGGTTGATGGCCATCACGATGGCGTAAAAGCCGCAAAACAGCGCCGCCAGCGTGAACAGGTTGGGCAGCATGTAGATGCCCTTGCGCGGTGAACGCTGCGCGGGGCTAGACGCTTCATCGTCTTCGGCAAAGTCGCTGGGGCGGGAGTCTTCGGAAAACCGTGGATGGGACATAACAGGGCCAGTCTAAATTACCGGCAAAACAAAACAGGCCATGCGGACATGGCCTTTACGGGGAGCAACGGCGTCAAGCCGCCATCAGTTCTTGCTCTTGTCCACCAGCTTGTTGGCGGCGATCCAGGGCATCATGGCGCGCAGCTTGCCGCCGACCTGCTCAATGGGGTGCTCGGCCATCAAGCGCCGGCGCGAGGCCAGCGTGGGCGCGCCAGCGGCGTTTTCCAGGATGAAGCTCTTGGCGTATTCGCCGGTCTGGATGTCCTTGAGCGCCTGGCGCATGGCGGCGCGGGCCTGGTCGTTGACGATCTTGGGGCCGGTCACGTACTCGCCGTATTCGGCGTTGTTGGAGACCGAGTAGTTCATGTTGGCGATGCCGCCCTCGTAGATCAGATCGACGATCAGCTTGAGTTCGTGCAGGCACTCGAAGTAGGCCATCTCCGGCGCGTAACCCGCTTCCACCAGCGTCTCGAAGGCGGTCTTGACCAGCTCCACGGTGCCGCCGCACAGCACGGCTTGTTCGCCGAACAGGTCGGTTTCGGTTTCTTCGCGGAAAGTGGTTTCGATGATGCCCGCGCGCCCGCCGCCGTTGGCCATGGCATACGACAGCGCCAGATCGCGCGCCTTGCCGGTCTTGTCCTGCGCCACCGCGATCAGGTGCGGCACGCCGCCGCCCTGTTTATAGGTGCTGCGCACCGTGTGGCCGGGCGCTTTGGGCGCGACCATCCACACATCCAGGTCGGCGCGCGGGGTTACCTGGCCGTAATGCACATTGAAGCCGTGCGCGAAAACCAGCGATGCACCCGCGCGTATGTTGGGCGCAATCTGCTCGCGGTACACCTGCGCGATCTGCTCGTCGGGCAGCAGGATCATGACCACGTCGGCCTGCTTGGATGCCTCGGCGATTTCGGCCACCTTCAGGCCCGCCTGCTCGGCCTTGGCCCAGGACGCGCCGCCCTTGCGCAGGCCGACCACGACCTTGACGCCGCTGTCGTTGAGGTTCTGCGCGTGCGCGTGGCCCTGGCTGCCGTAACCGATGATGGCCACCGTCTTGCCCTTGATGAGGGAGAGGTCGCAGTCCTTGTCGTAGAAAACTTTCATGAAGATGCTCCTGAAAAATGGGGAGAGAAAAAATGATGAGCGTGCCGCTAGACCCGCAGCAGCCGTTCGCCGCGGCCTATGCCGCTGCCGCCGGTGCGCACGGTCTCCAGAATAGCGCTGTGTTCGATGGCTTGCAGGAAGGCGTCGTGCTTGGCTTGGTCGCCGGTCAGCTCGATGGTATAGCTCTTGTCGGTCACGTCGATAATGCTGCCGCGGAAGATGTCGGCCATGCGCTTCATCTCCTCGCGCTCCTTGCCCACCGCGCGCACCTTGACCATCATGTGCTCGCGCTCGATATAAGCGCCTTCGGTCAGGTCGATGACTTTGACGACTTCAATCAGGCGATTGAGGTGCTTGGTGATTTGCTCCATCACTTCCTCGGAGCACCGGGTCTGGATTGTCATGCGCGCCAGCGTCGGGTCTTCGGTGGGGGCGACGATGAGCGATTCGATGTTGTAGCCGCGGGCCGAAAACAGCCCCACCACGCGCGAGAGCGCTCCCGCCTCATGTTCGATCAGAATGGCAATGATGTGTTTCATGGTTTCGATTCCTCTTTTCGCCAACCTTCCTCCGCGCCGGTAAGCCGCGGGCTTGGCGGGCAATAGATTCGTCCTAAGGTCGATACTGGAACAGTGGCTGGCGCTTGCGCCGCTTCACAAATCCTCCACCCCCAGCAGCATTTCAGTAATACCCTTGCCGGCTTGCACCATCGGGAAGACATTTTCGGTCGGGTCGGTGCGAAAGTCCATGAACACCGTGCGGTCCTTGAGCTTGCGCGCCTCGCGCAGCGCCGGTTCGATGTCCTGCGGCCGCTCGATGAGGATGCCCACGTGCCCATAGGCTTCGGCCAGCTTGACGAAGTTGGGCAGCGCGTCCATGTAGCTTTGGCTGTAGCGGCCCGCGTATTCGATTTCCTGCCACTGCCGCACCATGCCCAGGTAACGGTTGTTGAGCGAGACGATTTTGATCGGCGTGTTGTATTGCAGGCAGGTGGAAAGCTCCTGGATGCACATTTGCACCGAGCCTTCGCCAGTGACGCAGAACACCTCGCTTTGCGGACGCGCCAGCTTGATGCCCATGGCGAACGGAATGCCCACGCCCATGGTGCCCAGCCCGCCAGAGTTGATCCAGCGCCGCGGCTGGTCGAACTTGTAATACTGCGCCGCCCACATCTGGTGCTGCCCCACGTCGGAGGTGATGTAAGCGTCGGCCTCATGGGTCAGATTCCACAGCGTTTCGATCACGCGCTGGGGCTTGACCACATCCTTGTTGTCGCGGTCGTAGTCCAGGCAGCGGCGCGCGCGCCATTGTTCAATTTGATCCCACCACGCGGCCAGCGCCTTGCCATCGGGCCGCGCGGCGCTCTCGCGGATCATGCCCGTCAGATCGGCCAGCACATCCTTGACGTCGCCCACAATGGGCACGTCCACCCTGACCCGCTTGCTGATCGACGAGGGGTCGATGTCGATGTGGATGATCTTGCGGTCGGCTACTTGCGCAAAGTGCCTGGGGTTGCCAATGACCCGGTCGTCAAAGCGCGCGCCCACGGCCAGCAGCACGTCGCAGTTCTGCATGGTCATGTTGGCTTCATACGTGCCGTGCATACCCGGCATACCTAGAAAGCGCCGGTCGGCGCCCGCAAACGCACCCAGCCCCATCAGCGTGCTGGTCACGGGAAAATCCAGCAAATCCACCAGGGCGCGCAATTGCGCGCTGGCATTGCCTTGCACCACGCCGCCGCCGGTATAGATGTAGGGGCGCCTGGCCGTCAGCAGCAACTGCATGGCTTTGCGAATCTGGCCCGCGTGCCCCTTTTGCACCGGGTTGTAGGAACGCATGGCAATGCTGTCGGGGTAGCCCTCGAACGCGGTTTTGGCGAAAGACACGTCCTTGGGAATATCAACCAGCACCGGGCCGGGCCGTCCCGAGCGCGCGATGTGGAACGCCTTTTTGACCGTATCGGCCATCTTGCGCACGTCCTTGACCAGGAAGTTGTGCTTGACCACGGGCCGGGTGATGCCCACGGCGTCGCATTCCTGAAAAGCGTCCTGCCCGATATAGGCGGTGCCCACTTGTCCGCTGATGATGACCAGCGGAATCGAATCCATGTAGGCCGTGGCGATGCCCGTTATTGCGTTGGTCACGCCGGGGCCGGAGGTGACCAGCGCCACGCCCACGTCGCCCGTGGCGCGGGCGTAGCCGTCAGCGGCGTGTACAGCGGCCTGCTCGTGGCGCACCAGTACGTGCTGGATGCTGCTTTGCTTGTAGAGCGCGTCGTAGATGTGCAGCGCCGCGCCGCCAGGGTAGCCCCAGATGTGCTTGACGCCTTCAGCCTGCAAGGCCTTGACCAGGATTTCGGCACCGCGCAATTCTTGCGGCGCCTGGGACGATGCCGCCGCGCTGGCGGGGCTGGGAGTATTGGCTGGGGCCGGTTCGGCCTTGTTGCTGTTGTGCATGACGATCAACCTTTCGAGAATTTCTCTACGGAAAAACCTTGGGTGCCCCTTGCGCGCCCTTGTGGGGCCGCGTCAGGACTTGAGGCCACGCGCCATGAACCGGAACTTATCGGCCCTGCGGTGACCCGTTTGCCTTGTGGAAGGCGTCCATTATGCACTGGCGCGCGCCGCCGGGATAGCCAGGGGCGCGCCTTGTCTGTTTACCCGACATTGACCGGCACGAAGATGCGCTCGCCCTCGCGCTGGATAAGCAGGGCAACCGATTTGCCGGCCTTGGCGATCAGGCTGCGCACCTGGTCCAGATCACGCACGGGCTGCCCATCGACGGCCACGATCACATCCCCCGGCTGTATGCCCGCGATGGCCGCCGGGCCGCTGGCGCGTTCGACCAGCAGGCCATTTTGGCCGTCCTCCAGTTTGGCCTGCGCGCGCTCCTGCGGGTTCAGCGGACGCAGCATCAGGCCCAGCGAACCTTTGTCCGCCGAATCGCTGCTGGCCACTTGCGTGGGCTTATCCGCCGCGTTGCCCAGCTTGACGCTTACGTTGTCGGGCTGGCCATTGCGCCAGAGGGTCAGGCGGGCAGTGTCGCCGGGTTTGTCCATGCCAATGATGACGGGCAGATCGCCCGATGTGATGATGGGCTGCCCATCGACTTGCGTAATCACGTCGCCGGGCTTGAGTCCGGCCTGATCGGCCGGGCCGCCTTTTTCCACGGTGGAGACCAGCGCGCCTTCGGGCTTGGGCAGCTTGAAGGAATCGGCGAACGCCTGATTGACCTCTTGCACCGCCACGCCCAGCTTGGCGTGCTCGACCTTGCCGTGCGCGGCGATTTGATCCTTGACATGCAGCGCCAGCTCAATCGGAATGGCGAACGACAGGCCCTGGTAGCCGCCGGTACGGGTGTAGATCTGGCTGTTGATGCCCACCACCTGACCGCTGGCGTCGAACAGCGGCCCGCCCGAATTGCCGGGGTTGACCGGCGCGTCGGTCTGGATGAACGGCACCATGCCCTCGTCGGGCAGCGAGCGGCCCTTGGCGCTGACCACGCCGGCGGTCACGCTGTTCTCGAAGCCGAACGGCGCGCCGATGGCCAGTACCCAGTCGCCCGGCGCAATGTCGCGCGAACTGCCCAGCGGCGCCGTGGGCAGGTTGTGCGCGTCGATCTTGATGACGGCGATGTCGGTCTTGTCGTCCTGCCCCAGCACCTTGGCCTTGAACTCGCGGCGGTCGGTGAGCTTGACAGTAACCTCGTCGGCGCCGTGGACCACGTGCGCGTTGGTCAGAATCAGGCCATCGGGGCTGATGATGAAGCCCGACCCCAGACCGCGCATGAGCGGGGCTTGGCGCGGCATCAAGCCGTGGCCGTTCGGCCCCATCAACATGCCTGGCGGAAAACCGAACTGGCGCAAGAAGTCGCGCAAGCGGGGATCTATCTGCGCCTGTGCGCCGCTTTCGCCGTCATCGTCATCGGACGCAGCGCTCTTGCGTTCGCCGCTGACGGTGCTGATGTTGACCACCGTCGGCCCATATTGCGCCGTGATCGCCCTGAAATTGGGCAGCGCGGGCGGCGCGCTGGGCGGCGCTGGCGTCTGCGTCGCCACTGCAACGGGCGCTTGCAGCGCTTGCGCTTGCGCTGGCGCGCCCGCGTGTTCTACCGCCACCACGCCCGCGCCGCCCAGCACGCCCGCGGCCAGCAGCGCCACGACCAATTTCCGGGGCGTCATCACAAAGGGAGTATTCATCTTTCGTTCCTTTCCAGCATCCGCCATCACGCAGCGAACTACAAGTGCGTACTATGGCGCACGCAAATTAGACGGAGCTTAGGGTATTCTGCACAGCCCTAGGGCAGGGACACCCGCACCCGCAAGCCGCCCAGGCTGGGCGAGTCGTCGAGTTGCAACTGTCCGCCGTGACGCGCCGCGACGGCGCGGACGATGGCCAGGCCCAGGCCGCTGCCGGGAATATCGCCGTACGCCGCGGCTTGGGGCGCGCGGTAGAACGGTTCAAGCACGCGCGGGCGTTCTTCGGGCGCGATGCCGGGGCCGGAATCTTCCACGGCGAGCCAGGCGCGCGATGCGCCGTCTTCGTGCTTTTCGGCGTTCGGCGCGCTGCCCGCGGTGACGCGCGCCTGGCCGCCCGCGGGCGTGTAGCGCAGGGCGTTTTCAATCAGGTTGCGCAGCAAAATTGCCAGCGCGTCGGCATCGCCCAAGGCGTGTACGGCGTTGTGGGGCGGCTGCCATTGCAGCGTGATGCCTGCGCGCTGGGCCTGCGGTTGCGCGTCCGCTACGGAGCGCTGGGCCAGTTGCGCCAAGTCCACCGCGGTAAACGCCAGACCGCCCGCGCCGCCGCCTTCCTGCCGCGCCAGCGCCAGCAGTTGCTCGACCAGCCGGGTCGCGCGGTCAATGCCCGCCAGCAGGCGCTCCACGGCGGTTTGGCGCGCCTGCGGCGATTGGGCGCGTTGCAGCGCCTGCGTTTGCAGGCGCAGCGCGGCCAGCGGCGTGCGCAATTCGTGCGCCGCGCCGCTGCTGAAGTTGGCCAGCAGCGCCCACGCCGCCGCCACGCGCGCCAACAGCGCGTTCAGCTCATCGACCAGCGGACGCAACTCGGCGGGCAGACCCTCAATGGGCAGTGGCGCCAAATCGTCGGCGCGGCGCGCGGCGGCCTGGCGGCGCACGCGCTCGACCGGGGCGAGCGCGCGCGTGACCACGCCCCAGACAATCAGCATCAGAATCGGCGCCAGCGCGACTACCGGCAGCACGGCGCGCAACGCCAGCCAGCCGGTCAGCCGCTGCCGGTCGGCCATTGCCTGCGCCACCTGCACCACCTGCAACGGCGTTTGCAGGGCATACACGCGGTAGGCGCGCCCGCCCGCGCGCACGCTGGAAAAACCCAGCACCGCTTGCGGCGGCAGCAGACGCGCG